>JBBQMJ010000022.1:0-17375 GCA_038328815.1 Fimbriimonadales bacterium
TGCTTTCAAGCATCTGCGTGGCAGTGATCACCGGTTTGCCGGCAATCGAGCACTTCTCGATGATCTTCTTCTGAGCGATTGGTACGTCATCGATATCCATTTGCAGCCCAAGGTCGCCACGGGCCACCATCACAATATCGACGACTTTCAGAATCTCGTCCAGGTTCTGAATAGCGTGGCGCGTTTCCACTTTCGCGCAAATGCTTGCAGTCGATTCGAGCCGGTCCATCATCCGGCGGAGTTCGCGAATGTCGTTCGCGCTTTGAACGTAACTGAGCGCCACCATATCGACGTCAGCCAACACAGCCTGCTGGAGATCCTCCAGGTCCTTCGGAGTCACACAAGCGGTGTCGAAAATCTTGCCCACCAGGGTTACCCCTTGGTTGCTTTTGACCGAACCCGAGCTAGCAGCTTTGGCCTCGAAATTGGCCCCTTGCGCCTGGCCCACTCGCAACTCAACATCACCGTCGCCAAGCAACAACCGGCACGAAGGGTGGATCGCTGCGCAGATTTCAGGCTGCGAGATTGGGATATCCGCCCCAGGTTCTGGCCCGATGATTAAGGACTGGCCTGCTTTAACCGAAATAACGTCACCCGAGAGTTTCCCGATGCGGAACTTGGGGCCCTGAAGATCCACTAGAACGCCAATTGGAGCAATGTCGGAGCTTAGTTCGCGCAGCCACGCTATCCACTGCCGCCGTGTTTCCCAGTCACCGTGGCTGCAGTTGATGCGCGCCACGTTCATGCCTGCGTCCACGAGGGCCTTGATCTTGACCCTGCTATTGACGGCAGGGCCAAGAGTACAGACGATCTTCGTGCGACGCTTCATCCACTAGTCAGACGAGCTAACCGCGAACTTCGCCCCATAGGCGCTCAAATTCAACGATCAGTTGCTCCATGGCATGGAATCCGCCTCGCCAGAACGCTTCCGACTCTAGGTCCACGCCAACTGTTCGCATTAGCTCGGCAGGCGACTGAGACCCGCCAAGTCTTAGCAATTCAACGTATTTCGTCTCGAACGATGGACCCTCGTTCTTCGCCATTTGATAGAGCGACAACACGAGCAACTCTCCAAACGAGTAAGCGTAAACGTAAAAAGGCGCATGGATGAAGTGGCCCACATAGCTCCACCAACTCTTATGCTGGTCGCCAAGCTTCACGCTCGTCCCAAACATAGCTTGCTGCTCCGCCTGCCAAATCTCGCCAAAACGATCAGGCGTTAGCTCGCCTTCCTCTCGCCTTTCTTTGTGGCAAGCACTCTCAAAGCGATACATTGCAGCCTGCCGGAATACCGTAGCAAATACGCCTTCGATCTTTTCGGCATATAGCGCCAGGCGATCACGGGCTTCCGCCTTCGACGTGATCTTCTCGAACACCAACATCTCGCCAAACGTGCTGGCAAGTTCGGCCAACGGCAACGTGCCATGGTAGTTGAAGTAGGTCTGAGCGCGACTAAGCGATGCATGGGCGCCATGGCCCAACTCGTGAGCCAAGGTCATAACGTCGTCCATCTTGTTCAGATAGTTCATGAACACGACGGGGTGCGTATCGGGAGTGTTGTAGGAACAGAATGCACCTCCCTGCTTGCCCTTGCGAGGTTCGGCGTCAATCCACCCTTCGTCAAAGAACTCCTTTGCTCTTGCAGCAATGGTTGAGCTGAAATTCCCAAATGCTTCAAGAACGATGCTCTCCGCTTCTGTGTAACTCACCTGCTCCTTGGTTTCAAAGAGGGGCGCGTAGCGGTCGACGTGGGTTAATTCGGCAAGGCCAAGGATTTCCTTCTTGACCTTGTAGAACCGCTCCACAAGACCGTAATTCTCAACGCATTGCTTGACGACTAAATCAACGGTTGATTGGCTGAGCTCGTTGTTAAGGTGTCGTGAGTGCTGGGGATATTCGAACCCGCGCAGCCGATCCTCAATGCTCTTGTCCTGAAGCAGGTTGTTGTAGGTGAAGACCAGGACCCGCTCCATGTCCTTCAAGCCCGCGGTAAAGGCGTCGGCTGCCCCAAGTCGAACCTCTCGGTTCGGGTCTCGTAGAAGCGCGAGCAGCTCGGACTGGCTCATCCCTTGGGCTTGCGAGGAGCCGGGCGCCCGATAGTTGAAAACATTGTTTGCGGTGATCTCTTCAAAGAGCCGTACCCATGCTCGTGACCCCGTGTTCGAAGTCTCTTCCAGAATGATTTCTTCCGCTTCGGACAGTCGGAAGCGGCTATAAGTCCGGGCAACTTGGATGTAGTGGGTGAAATTTGCCAGTGCCGGATCGCTGATTATTCGGTCGATCGTTGTTTGAGGAAGAGCCTGCAATTCGAGTTCAAAGAACATCAGCTCAACGTTCAGCTCAGTGCCCTTCTGCATTTGCTTCTGCATAAACGAGCCAGCTGCCGGGTTTCCGGTATCGGTCGTGAACATGAGGTGCGCGAAGTTGACCGGCTTGGACGTTTCCTGAACAAGGGCTTCAATCTCGTTTAGCGCTGCCGCCAACACAGCTGCGGAAAGATCGGGTTTGTTGATTTGTCCGCGGTATTTGGCCGTGAATTCCGTGGCCTTTCGCTTGGCATCTGCCCACGTTTGATCTATGCGAGGGTCCTCGGGGCCCGAAAAAAGGGAAGAAAGGTCCCAGCGAACCTGGGGCGGTGCGATTGTCGTCGCGCTCATGTTTGGATTATGGACCCTGGGGGACCTGCCCCAGCAAGACGCAGGTAATTTCTGCGGTCAATACGACTACTCGTTTTACTCCTACAACGGTGGTTATAACGTCGCGACGAATGCAGGCACGTACACCCTCAACGCCGTTCCAGAGCCAGTCTCTATGGCAACTCTAGGCATCGGTTTTGTCGCTCTGCTTCGACGTAGGACAAGGCGACACTAAACTATTTCGCCCGTTTCTTTCCGAAGAACTTGCGGTCCAGCGAGTAGTCTCCAGCGCCTGCTATGACTATGGCCAGCGCACCCACCGCGTTGATGAATGGGTAGAAAGCCAGGTTCACCACCGCGACGTCGCCCTTCTGAAGTGACGCCATAAACCCTGGCTGCGTCCTAGCTAAATACGTGGCAACGGCCATCGAACAGAGGATTCCAAAGGCCGCCAGCCGGGTCAGTAACCCTATGATCACGGCGATGCTGCCTAGGAATTCGGAAACGATATTGAGAATGGCGAAGGGCTGAGAGATGTGGAACTGCTTTTGCATGAATTCTATGGTCCCTTGAATGCCGGAACCACCAAATACGCCAAGGGCTTTCTGTGACCCGTAATAGAGAATTACCAAACCAAGCCCAATTCGGCCCACAAGCAAAGCAAGGCTGTTCAATTTGGTTTGATTCATCGTCTAACCCCTCAGCTAATGTACATTTGGGGAACATCAGGGGCGCCAAGTGTTGTTGAAATAAATCTTAAATGCGATATAGCTTGGGCAAAAGGTCTGCCGACCTTCACTCTCAAGCTAAAATGAACCTTCGGGAATTGAATTGGAAACCCTTCGCCGACTATTGGCGCCTTTGATTGGACCAACGTGGTACGTCCACGTTGTCGATATCTTATTGGTCGCCCTTGTGGTCTACCAGATTCTCAAGCTCATTAAGGGCACGCGCGCGTGGCGCGTTATTGCGGGAATCTTTGTCTTCGTCCTCCTGCTTGGCCTTAGCAGCTTCCTTCAGTTCAAGACTTTGTATTGGCTGCTTGATAAGGCGACTTTGCTTGGTCCAGTCGCCTTGGTTATCCTGTTCTTCCCTGAACTCAGGCAGGCAATGGAAGGTGTCTTAAGCCTCGTTCCTCAGATCGAAACCACAACCACCGAGGCTAGGACGATCGAGGAGTTAATTGCGGCGATGTCCGAGTTGTCTTCGCAGAGCACAGGTGCGCTCGTTGTTATTGAGCGTAGCGCAGCAATGAGCGATATTGTCTCGAACGGTGTCGAATTGGATGCGAAAATAAGCGCGCCACTGCTCTGCTCCATCTTCTTCGAGAAGAACCCCTTGCATGATGGGGCCGTTGTTGTTCGTGGAGACAAGGTCGTTGCTGCCGCTTGCCGTTTACCGCTTAGCGAGTCTTCTCGTTTGGACAAGAATCTGCATATGCGTCACCGGGCTGCTGTTGGAGTCACAGAGGCCCTGGATTGTGTCGCACTCGTTGTCAGCGAGGAGCGGGGCACCATGAGCCTCACCGTTAACGGCCACTTGGAAAGAATCGGCACGATTAAAGACCTTAGGGAGAGACTGAACTACGAGCTGCGGGGCGAAGAGATGGGCGTTCCCGAGGGTAGCAGGCGCAACCGCATAAGGCGGCACCGCGAAGAGGTGCTTAAGTGAGTTGGCAAGCCGGTTTGGGCAAGCCGTTCTTGGCCGCATTGTCACTGTTGATCTCCTTGACCCTGTGGCTCGTCGTCCAAAGCGAGATTCAACCCGACAGCCCCGAATTTAGGGGCGTTCCGTTGGACATGAGCCGAGCAGGTCTTCCAGACGGTTTAGTCGTGGTTGGGGCGGACAAAGCTCCTCTAACGGTTGATCTCAAGGCCACCGGGCCAGCCGATCAAGTTTCAAGAATCAAGGCCGAAGACTTGAAACCCTATGTGAACCTCAGCGGCGTAGGTCCAATCTCCAAGGCCTTTACGGTGAGACTTGATCGCGCAGCAAAGGACAAGGAGCGCGGGATCGAGTGGACCCTTGGGAACAAGACTCTTAAAATCGAACAGGTCATTCACAAGGAGTTCAATGTTGGTACGCCAGTGGCGACCGGCGTGCTGCGCGACCCAAATCTTTTCGTGGTCACCTTTTCTGTCGAGCCTCCGCAGGTTGTGCTTAGTGGGCCCGAAAGTCTCATCAAGGAAGCCATGATCGTGCGCGTTTTCTATGACCTTGAAAAGATCGGGTCCGGCATCGCTCAGACTCCTGATGTTGAAGTACTCGACGCGGATCGTCGAGCAATTTCAGGGCTTACTGTCGAGCCTTCAAAGGTAACGGTGCGTCCAGTATTGGGCGCAGCGAACCAGCACCGAATCCTTTTCGTGACCCCCACCTTTGAAGGCACCCAGCCAGAATTTGGCTACAAAGTAACGAAGGTGTCGGTCACGCCTGCACAGGTCCAATTTTCTGGCTCCAGCGAAATGCTAGCCAGATTACGCGCGACGACGGTCGATACAATGAAAATCGACTTGACCGGCCTCACGTCAAGCACAACGCGTACCGTGGATTTGGATTTGAGTCAATTTAGAAGCCTGAAATCGAATACGACATCCGTTCGAGTACATGTTCAGATCGATCCGATCACCGCAGTCCCGCCATTGAAGCCACTAGGTCCATGAGGGAGATTCGGCCGATAACGGATGGCGAAGCGGATAATTTCCTGGAGCTCCTTTGCGAGGTCTTTGAACTTGACGTCTCGCGTGCGCAAGGCATCTTCTTCAACGAGCCGATGTACGACCTTCAGCGCAAATGGGCCCTTTTCGAACGCGGCCAAATGATCTCCATCCTCACGACCGTTCCCCTCGAGTTCGGATGGGGCCGAGCAATAGGTATTGCCGGAGTGGCAACTCGAGAGGATCGGCAAGGCGAAGGCCTTGCGAGCGAGTTGCTTAGACAGGTTCTTTCAGCCTCGGAAGAGATTGGGGAGAGCGCGGCGTTCTTGTTTGCCAAGCAAACTACGGTCTATGAGCGGTGCGGCTTTAGGCTCATCGACAACGTTGTCCGGGCACCGATTCGAGTCGAGGGCGACGCCTACGACGTGGATCCCCTGCCGTTCGAAGATGTGATCCGGCTCTACGAGAACTGGTCCCACGCCCACCCCAACCGCCTCCGTCGCGACGAACGGCGCTGGAATTACTGGAAGTGGAACTTCAAAGCCTGCACACCTTTTCTAGATGGCTATTTCTGTCCAGAGGGGTCCCTAGTTCGCGAGTGCTTGACTCACGGGCTCCTGCAGGGGTGGCCAGTGGTGAAGGGCACTTACTATTTGGGGCTTGCCAGCATGGCCGTTCAGATGGGTGTCCCCATCGGAACCCCGACGACCGAGCTGCTTCTAATGGGCCGCAACGCCCCAGCAGTCCCCCAAATGTTCATGACCGATCAATTCTGAAGGCAATTCGGCGAAGTGTCAGGCATCGGTTTTATTTGGGGAGTAGCCTTTTTGCGTCGAATCATATTTCGTAAGGATGTTCTCGGGCACGGCTATGTTCGGCGTCTCTAATCCACTACCCGCCGTTTCTTCGCTCGGCGCATCTCGCCCAACTTCCCTATTAGGCACGCTTGAAGGGCAAAGGTAAAATCGTCAAGTGACCTGGGACGAGATTGCGGATGAACAACGCCGAGCAGCTCAGTTGCTAATGGAAAAACGAACCAACGTCTGCTCTAGGGCCCTTTGCAGTCGGGCTTATTACGCCGTGTACGCCTTGCTTGCGGCTCGGGCTCCGTCTTCCATGACTTTCCCTCTCGGAAGAAACAATCCAGGCCATCACCAGATGCAAGCCATCGTGGATCAGGTACGTGGCGTCCCTAAACATGAACTCAAACGTGCGCTCAGTCGGCTCAGAATGGCCAGAGTGACCGCAGACTATGGAGTCGGACTCGCAATTACGCCAAATGTAGCCCGACAGAGGTTGCGAGATTGCGCCTATATTTTTCGCGAGATCGCTGGCCGGTAGTACAATGAACAACGTGAATCGAGACGAGATTATTCAGCAAACACGCGCGGCTCTTGCTGGCCTTGGTCCCCGATACACGTTCGAGATTGTGGAACCGGGAGTTCGACAAGACGACGCTTGGTGGTACGTGCCAGTCATCGCCCGCACCGCAAGAGGCGAGGAAGCTCCGTACGAACTCGTGGTCAACATCTATGCGAACATTGAGGACCAATTGCAAGGCGCGGGCGTAAACGTCCTCTTCGTGCCAACCGCGGCTTAGGGCGGTTTCTCTAAAGCGTCACCATTCCGCAATGCGCCCGTCGCAACACTACGCCAATTGGCACCGCCTCGGGCATCGGAGAAGTATTTGTCGCGGCAGTTAATGAAGATGAACACGCGTTAGATTTTTATACAGCTCTCGGTGCTGTTCCCGCGCCCGTAACCATTTTTTCTTTCTCCGACGGTAAGGAGAGAGGCTCAATTCCCTAGCGCAGAAACTGCGTCCACGACAAGGTCGTGACTATAAGAATAATTCGCATCGCCGTTCAACGTTAAATCCGGCCGATAATCTCCGGATTCGCAACCTTCCAATACGACCTGCAATCCCTCGTCCTTCCCAAATATCCGCGATCAACGAGTTCCCGTCTTAGTCCAGAGTGGTCGCCGTAAAGGTGCAAATTCTTCAAGATCGCGTTGACCTCAAGCTCCGAAAACTGTCCCCCCGCCGGAAAGCGGCTGGCAACAATTTCATACAGCCGCGCATTCAGGGCCTCACTGCCTTTCCCTTCAGCAATGCGCGTCACACGGCCTCTCCAATCAAGAAAAGGCTGGAGATCGTCTGGCGCGTCGCAGAAAAGATCGCGTGATAACGGGTTGCCCGCGAACCCCGCTTGGAATAGAGCCTTTTCAAGCCCCGACGGCAAAGGTTCGGACTGTCGGCTTCTGGCTAATCGATACTTTGACTTCCTAGCCTGGGCTGTCACACGGTCAACCAAAGTCGCCCAATCAACCAATTCATCCGACCCCTCATACCAAAGTTCGCAACCGTCCGTCCCAGGTCGAAATCCGAGCCCGCCGAGGATGCCGGCTTGGGAAGATTCCTCAAGGAAGCCGGATTCGGGGAAGCCAAGGTCCTTGCGATCAGCGATCCAAAGGAACAGGCTGCTGCTTTCCATCGGAGTTAAAGGTTACCAGGCGTATAGGGTGGACCTACCTTCGCGGTAAGGGGCCAGCGGCAATGGATAAGCTCATACCGCCCAATTGAGATTGGGCGGTATGAGCGTCTTAGGAGGTTAACGAAGTGGAGCGTTTTACTTACTTCTCACCCTGGATTTCAATGCTTCCAGCAGATAGGTCCACGCCGCCTGAGGAGATCGACGCTGTGGAAATGTTCGACCAGAAGCTATTGCCCCAGATCGCTTGGCTCGCGCTCAGTTGGTTCGCGGTCGTTCCCCATATCGCCTGGTTACCCCAGATGGCTTGCAAGGTCGTAAGGTTCGTTCCCCAAATCGCCTGGTTGCCCCAGATGGCCTGGTTCATATTAATGAATACATTGCCGTTCAAATCCGTGGCCAGGCTCGGGCTCATCACGGGTTGCCCCGGAACCAAGGTGCTCTCCATTGCCGCAGGGATGTTGAGGTAACCAGCGCCATATGTGCACGGATCGCCGACGCCATTAACGCCAACCCATTTATCGGCCGACGCCATAAGCCTGACCTTCACCATATCTGGCGTCAACGTGGGTTGCCGCTCAAGCATATCAGCCACGGCTCCTGCTACTACAGGCGTCGCCATGGACGTTCCAGACAAGTAATAGTACTTATTTGAGGACTTGAGGCCCGCCCCATTTTGTTGGTAGTAAGAGGTTGGGAGGCCATTGGTTGCGGCGTAGGCGTTCACCAGAAAGCTATTGTTGGCCTCTACCGAAATAATGCGATTACCTGGCGCCACGATGTCCGGCTTCATAACAAAATCGATGCGGCTGGGTCCCCGACTCGAGTAGGTGGCGATTTGGTCATGGCCCCGAGTGCCATCCATTGATTTCATCGCGCCAACGGTGATCACAAAGGGATCGTTGCCAGGGCTCTCGATTGAGCCGTAATTTGTCCCGAAGCCCTCATTCGACACTCCACGCACCGAATTCTTTCCAGCTCGACCGTCATTTCCAGCTGCGCAAACAACAACAATACCAGCTCGGTACGCCCGTTCAGTAGCTTGACAAAGGGGATCGGTTTTGTAGCTTTCACCCACAGGGTGGCCAAGCGAGAGATTGATAACCCTAATGTTGTATTGAGCCTTGTTTAGAATGCACCACTGAATTCCATTGATTACTTGGCTTACAGATCCCTGCCCCGTAGAGTCCAAGACCTTAACATTAATCAAGGTGCTTCGAGTTGCGATGCCATAAAAGGTCTTTGTAAATCGGGCACCGGTTGACGAGGCACCATTACCTCCGATAATGCCGGCCACGTGAGTACCATGTCCACACCGATCATCAACTCCTTCATTGGTAAAGGATATCGATGTCTTCGACCTCGACCCGCCCTTGTCGTTGAAATCAGGCTGGCCCTGTATTCCGCTGTCGAGTACGGCAACCCCGACGCCATAGCCCGTCACACCGTAGAGTTGGTTTGCCTGGCCTGCCAGGCTCGAAGCCACGGTAAAGATATCGTTCTTCTGGACACTCATGTCCTGCGAAATGTGCTTTACGAACCCAAGTGAGGCCAGTCGGGCAAGTTTAGATCCGGGGATGCGGATAGCGACAGACTGAATAATGGGCAAATGCGCGTAGACGTCTCCGCCCAATGCTTGGAGCTGCCGCATCTCACTCTTACTAGGGGTGCCCTTAAGCTGGACAATAAGTGAAAGCTGTTTGGAAGTTTGCGAACCTGCGCCAGCCGTCAAGTTCCCTTGGCACTTGCCCTGCCAATTGGGCACACCTTGGCCCAACGATATTTGAGAGGACAGCAAGCTTAGGCCGAGCGCCATTAAGCATACAGAGACGAGAGTTCGTTTGCCCGATTGCCAATGTCCAGTGGTCTTCATTCCGTTCCTCCATGCAATCACAGGGCAACTCAGCGGGCCATCTTGCAAGTTTTGCGCGATAGGCCAAATCATTCATTCCGCCCAATTGGACAGTCTGTCGTTGCCGCGATTTCGGTTCTTAGGTCTCTCCCGTGCGTATATAAGTTCTCGGTTTTGGCTTCACGCAAATCACGCCAAAATGTGCTGGCTTTCACATCCGGGCCTAGGTTCCTATTGCAATGCCATGAACAACCCGATATTTGTAATTGAGATCGGATTCAAGCTTCTATGTTAAGGCGGACTGTTTGAGAGAATTACCAAGGAAGGCCCGCATTTATATTGCGCTGGTCTATCTCTTGGGCGCGCTCGCTTTGGCCGTCGGCTGCATGGCGGTTTTGCCGCGATCTGATGCTGCCTTCCGGGAGGTTGCAGCATTTGGCGTTCTCGCAGTCCTCGCGGGCGGGAAGAAGGTTGCGTTATTCCGCCGAGCCAAGGATTCTGAAGGTGGATCGATGTCTCTCGGATTTGCAATTATTTTTGCGAGTCTGTTGAGGTTTGGCCCTGAGGCTGCCGTCTTTGTCGCATCCCTGAGTTGCCTTTCCAGTTGCTGCTTTCCAAAACGTCAGCCATTTCACCAGTTGCTTTTCAATGTGTGCGTGGGTGCGATCGAGGCGATTACCGGAGGAATAGTATTTGTTGAGCTCAACGGCTGGAGCCTTAAATTCAACCTAGCCTCGACATTTACGGCCGTGGCCGTTTCGTCGCTCACATGCTTCTTCGTCAACACGCTCGCCGTCGCGACGATAATCGCCCTCTGTTCCGGTCGCAAGATCGTTCCAACTTGGAAGGAAAACTTCCTGTGGACAGCCCCAACGTACATCGCCAGTGCAAGCATGGGCGCCCTTTCCCTGCTTCTCTTCCGAGACAATTTGACCGGCATTCTTATCTTCGCAGCGCCAGGCGCCTACTTGGTGTACCAATCGTACGCACTGTACGTCGCAAGGGAGGACGAAAGACAGCAGCACATGCAGCAGCTCTCGGATGCGTTGGAGGAGGCAAAGGCTCTAGCGGTCGCGGCTCAGGCTGCAAATACGGCAAAGTCCGAATTTCTTGCAAACATGAGTCACGAAATTCGAACTCCGATGAACGGCGTTATCGGTATGACGAGATTATTACTGGACACCGACCTCGATCAAGAGCAGCAGGAGTTCACGACGACGATTCAATTCAGTGCTGAATCCTTGCTTAACATAATCAACGATGTCCTGGATTTTTCAAAGGCCGAGGCCGGCAAATTAAGCTTGGAATTAGGCGATTTCGATGTAGAAGAGCTTTTGGCCGACATCGACAGAATCATGGGGCATCAAGCTATTTACAAGGGTCTCACCCTTGTCTTGACCTGTGATCCAAAGTTGCCGAAAAGAGCCAGCGGTGACGCGGGAAGACTAAGACAAATCCTTGTTAATCTCGTGGGCAATGCATTGAAGTTCACAGAAAGCGGTTCAATTTACGTAGATTTCAAACTGGTTGGCCAAGTTGATGAGGCGATAACTATGGCAATCATCGTTCGTGACCAAGGAATTGGAATACCGGACAGCCAAATCGCATCAATATTTGAGAGTTTCACGCAAGGAGATGGAAGTAGCACTCGACGATATGGCGGCACAGGCCTGGGCCTTGCAATATCAAAGCAACTCGTCGATCTTATGCATGGCGACTTTGACGTGCAAAGTGTACTGGGCGAAGGGTCAACCTTTACAGCAACTGTCCAGCTTTGTGTCTCTGAAACCCAGGAAGAGCCTTCGCTCCCGGCAGAGAAAGAATTATCGCTGATCACGGGAGATTCAAAGCCATTGATTTTGCTAGTGGAGGATAATTCGGTGAACCGAAAGGTCGCCGAGCATCTCTTGGTTAGGTGCGGATGCGATGTCGATCAAGCGGAGGATGGTGTTGAGGCACTAGAGATGATTGAATCAAGGTCTTATGACCTTGTATTTATGGATATGCAAATGCCGCGATTAGATGGCTTAAGCGCCACGCGCATTATCCGGAATCACGAAAATCCAATGATCGCCAAAATGGTCATCATTGCGCTCACCGCAAATGCCATGGCTGGCGATCAGGAAAGGTGCCTGGAAGCCGGTATGAACGATTACATACCTAAGCCTCTAGTGCGGGCTCAATTGATAGAAGCCCTGTCGCGTTGGTTGCCAACGGCCCGGGCGGCATGACATCCGGTTAAGAACAGGTCAACCAGTATAGGCCCGGAGCGACCTCTAGAGGCCAGCCGTCGATTCCCCGGCGTGGAGCACAGAGGGCAGTTGCGGTATGTACTGGAATTCCGGGTCCGCACGCTGCTGGGCAAGGATGGATCGGATCAATCTCCAAGTCGATAGGATCCCTTTTGGCGTCGGCGGCAAGTCGTGCTCGATCAGCTTATGGAGCCTCCTGAGTTTGTAGCAGGGCACTCCCACGTACATGTGATGCTCCGTGTGGTAGTTCATGTGCCAATAGAGAAACCTGACTAGGGCGTTGGGTTCGAACGTGCGACAACACAGCCGGAAATCGGTTACATTGTCTTGCATCCCGATATGTTGAGTCTCGTTGCATAGGACATGCAGCCACGATCCATAGAAGGGCGCAAAAGTTACTACCAGCGGCACCATCCACTGACGCGTCAGAACGCTCACGACAAGGATTAGGGCATGTCCCGCCAGAACAGCAGCAGCCCACCTCCTTGCAGGAATGCGCTTTTCGGGTTCATCGGGAGGAAAAAGAAAAAGCGTCCAGTCCCCTTCAAACTTGCCGCGGGCGATTTTGAGGTGCGACATGGCTGAGTAATAGGGACCCTTGAGATTAACGATTATCCATTTGAACCAGCCGCGGAACGAGACGTCCATCGGCAACACAACTTCAAGATCGTCCGGCGGGTGAAGCGTGGAATGGTGATGACGCTGATGGCTGGCGAAGAACAGATCGGGATTAATCCAGCCAAGAAACGAGAAGACACGCATAAAGAACTGGTTCACGGCGCGTGACCGAAAGACCGTGTTGTGCCCTAGCTCATGCACCGCATTAATCTGAAAGGCAAAGAAAGTTCCGTGTGTGAAGAGGATCGCTAGGGTCGCATACCACGGCCAATGCGTTGACGAGTAAATCGTCGCTCCACCAGTGAACGCAAGTAGCCCCAGGTAGCCAAGTGTCTGAAAGGCCGCCTGCCAGTCATTGCGCTGGAATAGGCTCTTCAGCTCATCCTGTGGAACCGGCGAGCGATACCACCTGACCGGAGCCCGACGCTCTTCGGCTGACATGAGTCAATTATGGAACAGCTGAACATTGCTATGGCCTCAATGCCAGCGGATACCAAGCTAATGGCTGATTCGGCGGCTAATGTCGCCTTGATCGTCCTGCCGCAAAATCTGCTCATGTCGTACATTCTTCAGTTCAAGCACTTCTCGCTCAAGTGACTCGATACGTTGGATGGCATCGTTTGCTGAGCCCCGGTGAAGGAGTTCGGCCATCGCTCGCTGGTGCTTCATCAACACAATTACCAACGGGACCACAAAGATCGCCCCGAAAAATCCGAATGCGGCCAGGATTTCTGGGACGTTTTCCACGAAGATATTACGGGCGAAGCGCTAAATACGTTGCGTATATCAGTGCCCCGCCCTCATTGACAGCTCTATCAGTCACTACGCTTGGCCTAGTCCGACGTCGAAAGAATCGCTAGTCGCTAGCTTTGAGTTGGAGTGTACAAGTTGGACTGCGTGATTTTCGGCACACTCAGAGCTTGCTTTGAAGGCTAATCAAGTAACTGGCGGGCCTCGTTAGCCAGGTTCTACTTTGTGCTGGCGGAGCTATTATTTTAGGCAGATGCGACGTCACGATCCGCTTGACAATCCCTTCTGGAATGCGCTGACTTCCCGACAATCGAGCAGCGGTTTTGGCAACGATTTAAGCAAGCGGTACTGGCCCGAGATTGCACCATTCGCCTCGGTTGCATCAGCGACGATGGAGGCTGAAAAAGAACTCATAAGCATCGCCCGAATGGGCGATCATATCAGGTTGCTAGGCATCGCCCCCGCCTTCTCGTCAGCTTGGGAAGTGATGAGGGACACATTCATTCTCCAAATGGTGTGTGAGAATCCCATTGCAATCCCAAATGATGCAGACATCCGACTGATGTCTTCGGAGGATGTTCCGGCCATGCTCGCCCTGACCTCAATGGTCTATCCCGCCTATTTCCGCCAAGGCACAGCAGAGCTCGGAGCGTACTTCGGAATTTTCAGGGGCGACCAACTCTGCGCCATGGCGGGCGAACGCGTGAGCATGACGGGATACCAAGAGATCAGCGCTGTCTGCACGCACCCGGACTACACTGGCCGCGGATATGCCTTTAGGTTGCTGCAACACTTGGTTGGCGTAATTGCTGAGAAAGGCGACGTGCCATTTCTGCACGTGGATGGCGATAACGAGCGCGCGATCGCGCTCTATAAACGCTCGGGATTCGAGCTGAGGCGCGAGATTCCGTTTTGGCTTGTGAAGCGACTGTAGCTGCCGTACTCTCTGGCGAACCCTGCTTCCGTTGAGTGGAAGAACGAATCTGTGTCCGGAGTTCCTTGCTCCTCCACCCGAAGCGTAGCGAGTGGGGGGAGGTGGCGAAGGCGAATGCCGAGACGGTAGGGGGAAGTTGGACTCTACCGCCACTTACAATTTTGCGCACTGGGAGCTTCCGGAGCAGCCGTTCCGTCATGCCAGAGCGTGACGCCTCCCCCGAAAGGTGGAGGAACAAGTTGGGCGGCCGAGCTTACACGCCATCACAGTGAGAGACCACGAGGCGCCTACCTGCTGGGCTTGATGCCGATGGCGGCATAGAGCTTGGCGCAGTCGAACATGACGCCGCTCTTCATCACGATCCTCCCGCGGCGGATATCGGAGATTTGCTCGGCGGGGTTGCCTTCGACGAGCATGAGATCGGCGGCTTTACCCGGGGCGATAGAACCCAACGTCTTATCCTGCTTCAAGAGCTTGGCCGCGTTCCAGGTGGCGATTTGGAGTGATTTCAGCGGCGGGATCCCGGCTTGAACCTCTAACTCAAGTTCGCGGTGGAGCATGACGCCGGCAATGTCGTCCGTTCCAGCGAGAATCGGAACGCCTGCGTCGTACATTTTCTTGGTCATACGCAGCATGGCAGCGTAGGAATCCTTGTAAAGCTGATCCGTTTCAGGCGTCACTTTCAAGCCGCCCGAGAAAGCTCCCCTTCGAACCTGTGCGGGCAGCCGGTCGAGAATCGGCGCCATGTTAGGTGAGCAAACTCCTGCCCGGCCACAGTACATGCTCTCGAATGTCGCAAGGGTGACGTCTACCGTCGTGTGGTGGGTAAGAAGCTCATCGAGAAATACCCTTACTTGCGGCGACTCAAGGTCAATGCCTGCCCCATATTGGCCCGGTCCGGTAAACCTTTCAGGAGTTCGCGTGTCCTTCACCTTGTCGGCAAGAAAGTTCAGCATGATGAAGTTGATGTGCTGGATTTCGTCGGCGCCTTCTTCAACGAACTTGGAGGCAATGAGCCCGTTGGGGACGTGGCCGCTCACCCGCAGTCCTCGTTTGTGGGCAAGCTTGGCAATTTCGGGGACGAACTCGGGATTCAACGAGCTGTAGAGCTTGATCTGGATGTAGCCGTTGTCGGCGTATTTATTGACGGTGTCAAGTGCCTCTTTAAGGGTGTCCGCGTACAGGCCGGTTGGGCATTGGTAAGGGCCGCGGCCATCGATGAGACCCGCCTTGAACACCCGCGGACCAATCTGGTCGCCCTTATCCCAATGGGATTGGAGGTCGCTGAGCGTCCGCATATCGTTGCCCATGTCCCGTGCGCCCGTCACCCCGCTCGCGATGTTAAATAAGCCATCACCCGAACCTAAATGGGAGTGCATATCAAACATGCCGGGGACGAGAGTCTTGCCTGTGCCGTCAATTTTCTCTGCGTCACCTGGGACATAGATCATTGAGGCAGGTCCAACCAGATCGATCTTCGATCCCTTTACAATTACGGTTTGGTCCTCGAGCATTTGGGCATGTTCAGAGTCGAATAACCGCACGTGCGTGAAGGCGACAGCATGCTTAGGATGTACTGACAAATCCTTGCCGTCTTTGATCAGCCGTTGATCTTCGGCCTTGGTATCGATGTCGTATAGCTGCTTGTTGACGCCCTCCCAGCCCTCGCGGATTGAGGCTTGCCAGGGACTTGGGATAGCGAAGAATCGGTTATCGTCGTCTAGCCAAATGAGCGCAGGAGTGAATGAGAGGCCCGAAATCGCGTATTCGGTGACGTGCATCTTCTGGCCCTTTTGGGTCACGGCCAGGTCAGCCAGCTTATCGATTCTCGCTTCGCCACCGGGATAGAGGGAGATAGGCTTCTTTGCCCTAATCAAGGCGCCTGCCAACATTCCCATTTCGGCCGAAGGGCCATTGCCACTGATGTAGAATGGCCCCACAGGTCCGTTGCCCCTTTCGGCTGTGCTATGCCAACGCAGGCTTGAATCCGACGTCTCGAGATGTTCATCTACGGGTGCTTTGAAGTAGTCGTACCCCGTGAGATCCAAGCTAGTTGGAAGGCCGTTCTGGTCCAAGTGATAGCGGCCAGAGACCTTTGGCCCCCTGCCGCGATCGTTGAATTCGTAGTCCGTGTCTACCGTTCCATCGGGGTGAAACGTATCGACCTCGTTGCCCCCTGGCACCCCGTTCATCAGAGTCGAGAAGCGGAGGGTTACCGGCGTGGCCTGGCCATGACTAATCGCAACACACGCAATCAGAGCGCAAATCATGCCGCCATTTTTGCACAGTTGCGAACCTCGTGGATGGCTAGAACTTGAAGGTTGCCTGTATGTACGGACTGGGGCGCATGGGGCTTAAGTCAGGCTGTCGATAGGATATGAACCCGACTGAAAGCGGTCCGGTTTTTGCCACTTCGTGACGGTAGCTTTGGAAGTGCGACTGACCCGATCCCACGACGGAATACAGAACGCCGAGCCCACCGAGAAGCGTGAGCGTATTGTTGTCATCAACCAGTCCGATGAGAAGGACGCCTGCGGATACCAGGAGCAAGGCGTTGTTGGAGCCCCCTGAAGCGCTGTTAAAGGAAAGCGATGGGTTTGTGACGAGATTCTGAGATTGCGCGCAAGCCGGCGCCACGGCTAGGAATGAGATTGCTAGTGCGGCTGCAACCTTTGCACTGATGTTATTGATGGTCATTTGAAACCTCCTGTAGTTGCGAGTACGACTGCGGCAGCTAAGATCGTGTTCAATGGAACCGGTTTACAGGTCACCACGGTTAGAACTTATGGTGTTTTCATGGGCAAAGCCAATGACGTGGGTTCTGTCGATCTTGGGAGCGATGCTGCTCCCATTCCTGATCATGTGGCTTTACTTGGTGGTCTTCGTTGGAATAGGCACGAGCGAACGAGCAGATTTGGCGGCGATGCTAGTGGCCTATAGCGCTGGCATATCCTCGATAGCCTTTGGTCCGGCAAACAGGGCTGCCAAGTGGATCGTAGGAACCGTCTATTCGCTGATCCTGATTCCCTTGCTGTTCCTATTCGGACTCATGTATGTCTGCGCCGCGTATGGCCGTTGTCTCTGATGCCTGCACCGGTTGCTGAAATGGTCGAATGAAAGCGCCTGGGAAAGAGGCGACGATCATCTACACCCACTCAGTCCTCGTGCACCCGTAGGTTAGAAT
>JBBQMJ010000023.1:0-17078 GCA_038328815.1 Fimbriimonadales bacterium
TCGAACTCGCTGTTCAAAGATGGCTTTGCTACTACAACCTCGAAAGACCCCATCAAGGCTATCGCAACAAAGGCAAGACCCCATACCAAACCGTCGAGACATTTCTGCCAAAATGACAGTCAAGATCCCTGGCAATACACCTTTTACCTTTCACCTTTCACCTTTCACCTTTCAATAGCGTACAAGCCACCAATGTTATGGTTTGCTCGTATTCCTGCTGGAACGGTCAAAAGCGGCTCGGCGCCTGGTTGTTTTTACAGTAATATGACCTTATGTTTTTGCTTAAAAGATCCATATCTGTGCTTGCTTTGGGAGTAATCGCTGCTTCCGCCCATGCTGGCCTTGGAGACATTCTTATCAGCGACGGGGGAGACGTTACGGTTGACGTGGGTCAGTACACGGGGAGCCCCGGGTTTGACAACCTGCTTGGCGTTTGGGCGCCGGTCAATGTATTCGTTGGTCATAACAATGATTGGACTGGGCCGCATTCGCCGGTTGATCTCGGCGTCATTGCCGCTGGCACCGAGATCGAACTCTATCTCACCAATCCAAACAACGACACGTTCTTCACGGGACCTGCCGGCCGGAATCCTGACAGCATGATCCATGCGGACGTAAATGCGCTGACGGCGGGAATCTACACGGTGGACTTTGAGGACAGCAACGATTTCAACTATGGCGACGGAAGACTCATTGTCACGGGTGTACATGCTCAGGCCACTCCTGAGCCAACAACCCTGGCAATCCTTGGAGTCGGCGGTGTTGCCATGCTGCGGCGTCGGTTTAAGAAGAGCTGATTTTGGGGATGTCAAGGGTCAAAAGTCAAAAGTCAAAAGGGGAAGAGTTAAGAGTTGGCGCACAATCCCATGCTTGACCTTTGACCTTTGACCTTTGACCTTTGACCTTTGACCTTTCACCTTTCACGACCTTTGACCTTTGACCTAAAGCGTCTTCGCCATCACAACACTGACGTAATTCGTCGAATCCCAATCGACAATGCCGACTGGCGAATAGCCACAGTTGGTGTAAAGGGCTATCAACTCATGCGCGCCCTCGGCTGTGTCGAGAGCCATTTCGCTGCAGCCCATAGCCTGCGACTCACTTTCGGCTGTGGCTAGCAGGCGCATCCCAATCCCACGGCCCTGTAGAGAAGGCTCAACCGCAAACTGTCCAAATCGTGCCACGCCGGACCTCTGGTAGTACTCGCATTTTGAATCGCTAGATCCGGCATAGAAGGTGATTGTGCCGACAATTTGAGCACCACTTAACGCCACAAGGCAATGTCCCGCTTCAACGCGCAACCTCGTCGTCCCCACATCCTGGTGGCTAGCCACGAACCTCAGGCCCTGCTCGGCGAGCCGTGCATAAGCGCGATGGAGGAGTTCGGTAATGTCCTCAAGCGAATCCTCGGGACTTAGCTCACGGATGGAGAAATCCATTGGAGGGAGTCTACTTTCAAGGATATTGGCTAGTGATGTCGGGAGGGTCGAACTCCGTTTCGACCTGCCACGTTTCGCAAGCGGAGGTTCTGTGGTTAAGTCCACCCAATTAAGGACGGCACGGGGGCCATCCCTCCCGCCTAACTTCAGAATGCTTCGAACGCATCAAACAGCGTCCAGCCGGAGTTCTCCGGCGGTTCGACTTCGAACTCATTTAGCATGGAAACCGGCATGTCGGCAAAGGCGGCAACGACCGTGGGGTCGAAGTGCTGGCCACTCTCCCTAAGGATGATGCCTCGGGCTTGCTCCGAAGAAAGGGCTCGCTTGTAGGGCCGCTTTGAAACCAGCGCGTCGTACACGTCGGCAACGGCAACCAGTCGGCCAAGCATCGGAATTTCTTCGCCAACCAGCGCATCGGGGTATCCCTTGCCATTCCACTTCTCATGGTGGCTTCGGGCGATGACCTGCGCAGTTCTAGTCAATTCAGAAGATCCTTGCGAGAGGATATTGAAACCAATCGTCGTATGGGTTTCCATAACTTCTCGCTCATCGGCACTAAGGGGACCAGGCTTGTAAAGAATCGAATCGGGGATGGCGATCTTTCCAATGTCATGCAACTTGGCGCTAAGGCGCACCAGCTCCACCGTATCACAATCGAGTCCCACGGCTAAAGCCAGTTCGGCGGCCATGTTGCCAACCCGCTCAACATGCTTACCCGTATTGTCGTCGCGATACTCCGCGGCTGTGGCGAGTCTTTGAACCACCTCGCGCTGGGAAGCATCCAACTCCTTCGTGCGGTCATAAACAAGCCGCTCAAGTGATAGATTCTGCTTGGCAAGTCCAACGTGGAGGTGCCGCGTCTTAAGGAAGTTCTTGACTCGCAGCAAAATCTCGAAATCGCGAGAAAACTTGTCAATGAAATCGTTGGCGCCCGCTAGCAGGGCTTCTCGCTTTGCCTCGACATCGAGATCGGCGGTAATGACGATGACGGGAACGTAGGCTCCGGGAGGATCGAACCGAAGGAATTTCTCCATGAGCTCAATACCGCTCATTCCAGGCATATGAAGGTCCAGTAACACCAAGTCTGGAGCATTTTGCATATACAATTCCAGCGCCTCTTCAGGTCGGGAACTCGTGAGTACATGCTCACAACCACTGTTTACGAGCAAACGCCGCAACAGGAACAGGCTGTCCGTATCATCGTCGATAACGAGGATCGTGCTTATCCTGATGAGGTCGACGCCATTGATGACCTCAGCTGATTTCATTGGACTTTTATCATATGCCACTTAAGGCTAATTTAATGCGAGAAGTTACAGACCTAGGCCCAACTCCTACACAAATTGACTGGATTTCCACTAATATTCCCTTGATATGCGCCGATTAGTTCCCAAAGCCACAAGATTGATATCTTACTTGACTGAACTATCTGATTACAATTTGATTAACGGTCGATTCCCGTACCCTCTGTCACCGGTGAGAACAAATCAACGATGACCGTATCCTCCAAAGCATCCGCCGAGTGAGGGACATTGGAGGGCAGATGCAGAATCTGCCCACCTTGAAGGGTCACATCGCGCCGCTCCGCCGATCCTTCCGCCCCAAGGCCAAACCGCACCAACCCGCTCATCACCCAAGCGAACTGCTCATTCTCATGAGCATGGGTTTCGACGTGGCATCCTTTATACAAGGTCACCTGCGCGATCATCATTTGCTCGCCGTTGATGCGTTTGCGGTCGAGTAGGGGAATCGGCTTGTCTATCGGGAGCTCAGACCATTCAATAACGCGAGGTTCCATGCAAATCTTTTACCTCTGCTATCGGGCCAGGGTTCCAATTGCGCGGTACTATTTGCGCCTTGAATCTTGAATTGGACAGGAAACAGCTTTGGTATGCAATAGCGCGCGGGCAGGGAAGGGCGGTGCTCTTTCTGCGAGAGTATGGCGGCGATGAGTATCTGGATCTGATCGTGAAGGCTTGCACGACGCTGCCCTTGTGGGACACCCAAACGGTTGGAGCGGGCGACTACCACTGGCGCCTTGCGCAAACCTTGAGCAACCCCGATGTGCTGGTTCCACTCATTGCTAAAGCATGCCGGAAGGCCCCCCATAACCGCTACAACTTCCGCGCGAGGCTTGGCGGATTCGTCGCCGGCGGGAACGTGGCGGCGAAGCAGGCGATGTGGGATTTGGTCAAGCACACGAAGGATGAATATTTCAGATGGGAGGCCTCCGATTATTTTGGATTTGAAGGTATCGAATGGCTCATACGAACCCAGTCCCACAACCTCAGCGACAATGACGCGGGTTGGAAGTTCTATTGGCTGTGCGATGATTTTGGACGCAAGCCTGTCGAACAGCTCGTGCGGAAAATGGCAAGGCGCTCTTCAAGAGCTCAGCGCTTCTTGGACCTTGGCTTAAAGAGGTTTGCGGCGGAACCAAAGCCTGTCAAGACGAAGGATTCTGCCAAGTCTTTTGCTGAAGCCGTTGAACTCGGTCGCCCTTACGACGCAAGTACCAAGTCGGCTTCTGAGGAGCAATGGAAGGAACTTGCAGAGCGGTTCCTTGTGGCTAAGGAAGAGAAGGAGCTAAGGAAGCTTTGGAAGTTTCTTCGAAGGCACGGCTGGCCACTTGATGTACAGGCCGCTCTGGATGCCGCTCTTACTGAGAAGGATGATAGGATCCGTTTCTATCGCTTTGGAGTACTTAAAGCCACGGTTCATCCGCTTCTTCGTGAATGGGCTTTGCTGAACCTCACTTCAAAGGCCTCAGATGCGGCCTGGGACTTCATGCGGGTAAATGCTCGTCGCGAAGATTGGAGGGCCGCTGAGCCAGCGGTGGAGGCCCTCAAATTCAGGCCATACGAATTCCATTCGTCGGAGCTGGGGATTTTGCACATTGTTGACGAGGACCAAATTCCGATTTCAACGTCGCTGTTCCATAAACTCTGGGAATATTCAGCGTGCCCGCTTTGTAGAAACACGACCTTCCGACATCTGAAGAAGCGTGAGCCGTCTGTAATAGCCAAGTTCTTGAGGCGATAGAAGACGCTGACGAGGATACGCAGAAGGTGGCTCGAAGAATGGCGAGGGCACGCCGGCTGATACCAAGCTCGAACCATAAATAGGAAATTCAGGAACGCTGGCAAAACACATCCGGCGTCTACTAGCGGACCGTTACTTGGGCGATTTCGGAACGGCGGCACGACCCATCCCCCGCCTACATGCTGCCGATTACCGCGGCTCTCTATGAAATGCGCTGCCTGGTCGGCGCAGTCCAAATGGCTATTTCCTCGGCAAGAATGGCGATTTCGGAACGGCGGCACGACCCAACCCCCGCCTACATGCTGCCGATCACCACGGCTCTCTATGGAGCGCGCTGCCTGGCAGGCCAAATGGCTATTTCCTCGGCAAGTACGCCCTTACGTAGTCGACCTGCAACTCGTAAGTCCCCTTTGCCAAATCCGGCTTGCCCACGTAATTCCCGCCGACCGCCATATTCATAATGATATAGAACGGCTTGTCAAATGGCGCGTCACGCCCCGCACCAGGCGGCACAACCCAGCCGCCAGTGTGACTAGAATACAAAATCCCGTCGATGTAGAACCGAATGGTCGCAGCCGTGACGCCATCGCCCTTAATCCATTCAAGATCATACGTGTGCCATTTGTTGGTACTGAAACCAGCTGGCATCTTGCCCGACTCCTTAAACTTCTGAGTCTGCTCCTTCTCCGTATGCAGCGTCCCTTGTGCCAGCGTGCTGTTTTGCCCGGTCGACTCAAGAACATCAATCTCGCCCGATCTCGGCCAGCCGCCATAGGCGCTATCCTTCGGCATCATCCAAAGCGCAGGCCAAAGGCCCGTTCCGGTCGGTAGCTTCGCGCGAAACTCAAACAGGCCGTAAGCCTGGCTGAACAGGGAATCGCTCTTAATCCGCGACGATGTATAGCCACCCTTGCCGTCGGCAATTACGGCGATATGCAGCGACCCTTTCTTCACGAAAATGTTGCTAGGCGACTTGGTATAGACCTCCGATTCGCCATTCCCCCAACCGCCCCGATTCCCAAGGTCGTAGGTCCAACCCTTTAAATCAGAAGTCCCTTTGTTGAACTCGTCTGCCCAAGTGAGCTTCCAATGGCCAGGCACAGCCTGAGCAAACGCGCAGGCCGGCGCCAAAGCGGCTAAGAGTAGTAATCCCTTCAAGATCGGGCCCTAGCACGGCGCTTCAATCCCGCAAGGGCGCCTAGCCCAAGGACAAGAAGCGAACAAGGCTCTGGTACGGCCGCGGTGTAGGACCGCACGTAATCCACCTGCATGTCATAAGCGCCCGGAGTTAGGTTGGGGTTTCCCACGTAGTTGCCGCCAACCGCCATATTCATAATGATATAGAACGGCTTATCGAACGGCGCGTCCGGACCGCCGCCCCCGGGGATATCCCAACCGCCATTAAAGCTGGAATACATGACTCCATCGACGAACCAGCTCAAGGTGCCTGGATTGCCGCCCTGGCCCTTAACCCACTCCAACTCGTTGTTGCCCCAACCCGGCAAGTCCGGTCCGCCGTTGCCAAGGTCGTAATTCCAACCGTTAAGATCGTTTTGGCCACCGTTGAACTCGTCAGACCAAGACGAGTTCCATGAGCCCGCGACGGCCTGCGCATGAGCCGCAACGGGCACAAGAGCTAGAGCTAATAACGCAAATCTATTGATTTTCAACTTCATATCACCTTTCCTTTGAGCAGGCTTAGCGCCCCTTCTATTGAACCTTCACATAAATTGGTACGTTCGCGGTGGCGGCGCCACCGTGGCTGTCATAAGCGACGACGTAAAGCCTGTAAGCTCCTGGCTTTGTAGGCACCTGGACCTTAGCGGTCTGGCCCGAAGGAGTTATTGAGGCGCCGGGAGCGACTCCTGCCTCCATCTCGCGCGATTCTTCTTCGCTCCAGTGCTCAATTTCATGGAGGAGTGACCACTTCAATCGGCATGGCTGGCCATCGCTGTCCGTCGCCGTCACCTCGGCCAAGATCGTCTGTCCTGGAGCAAGGTCTGCCGCGGCCGTGACTTTTAAACCAGTCAGCGCTGGGCAGGGGTGCTCTGGCGCTTTGCCAGACCAAAATTGAGCCATCGCATCGATCGTCGGAGTGCGCTTACCGTCACTTAAGAACATGCCGAACCAGGTTGGAGTGCACTCGTTCTTGAATCCCCATAGGAAGGCGTAGGAGCCAAGGCACTCGCTCGCGTTATCAATCACGTTGCTGCGGTAAGAGTTTTGATACCAGGCGGCTTTGTCGGCGCTGGACTGCTCATACGGCGCGCCCCACGGTGACTTGCCAACTTCCCACTGACCCAGCGGTCCAAGCTCGGTCACCACGTAGGGTTTCGTGCAGCCCGTTTCCTTGTATCGCTTCGCCAGGGAAGGAGCTCCGCCATAACTGTTCACACCCACGATGTCGATCTCTGGACAGTACTTCTCAAGGTTCTGGAGCTTTGTGCCACCTATTTCAGCGACGACGGTCATCGTCGGATGGTTGGGATCTTCCTTGTGCGACATTGCGGAAATGGCATTGATTGCTTGCCAAACTTTGGGGTCGTTACCGGCCCCTTCCATTTCGTTTCCGAAAGACCACGCGAGTAGGGCGGGGTGGTTCTTGAACTTGCGCACCACGCTTTGGCACATCTCAAACTGAGCGGCCACTTTTCCGGGATTGCTGTAATCGAATTGATCGCTGTGCTCGAGCCAAATGCCTGCGGTTACGGTCAGGCCGTTCGCTTGCGCGTCGTCTAGGATGGAGCCCAAATTCTCGGCGCCCCAAGTTCTAATAGAGTTCCCGCCCGACGACACCAGGAGGGACAAATGCCCGTTCCCTCCTGCGCCTTTGATCAAGTAAGGCTTGCCATTAACAGCCAACTTGAATCCTTGCGGCCCACTCTCAACGCGTACCTTCGATGGAGTGAGCGTGTTCGTCGCCTGTGATAACGCTCCTGGAGTAAGAACTGACGCGCTCAATATGGAGAACAGCATACACATTGGGTTCAAATTCGATCTCCGAAACGTTTCGGATAAATATGATACGACATAGGACTCTGAACAACAAGCGTTGCACGTAAAATTTGCCAAGAATTGATGTGTTTCACCGCATGGGCCAGTACCTATGGAGAACCTGCCAAGGGCCACTTAGGTACAAATCAAGGAATTTAGACTCCCGGGCGAAGAATTTTATCGAAAAAGTTGGCACTTTACAAAAGCGACCGTATAATGCTCCAAAGAATCGTTTCGCGAAACGTTTCGGAGATTGTAAATCAAATGGCCGCGTCAATCAAAGATATCGCCCGGAAGCTGAATATTTCCGTCAGCACCGTGAGCTACGCATTGAACGGCGGACCACGGCCGGTTCGTGAAGAAATTCGGGAGCAGGTCCTTGCCACAGCTCGCGACCTGGGTTACAGGCCAAACCGAGTTGCCAAGTCCATGGTCACCGGGCGGAGCAATACGATCGGGATTGTCCCGCCGGAAGTTGGCGACGACGCTTTCCTTAGCCCCTATCTCCATCTGGCTCTCAACGGTATCAGCAACGAGGCGGGCAGGATGCACCAAGACATCCTCCTTTTCACTCGCTACCGCGAGACCGAGCATGAAGAGATGCTATCGATCATTCTCGACGGCAGAGCAGACGGCGTGATTTTCATTGCCCCCTACTTCACGGCTAAGACAGTAGAACTCGCTACAGCCCTCCACTTGCCTTGCGTAACGATCTCCGGCGCGCCCGTTGAGGGTGTGACCTCTTTTAGCATTAACAACGAGGGCGGTATGGCTAAAGTCCTGCAGCACCTCTTCGACATCGGCCACCGCAGAATCGGTCACATTGCCGGCCGGCTTGACATGCAAGATGCACTGCTTAGACTCCAGGGTTACCGCATGTTCCTCCACGAGAAGAAGCTGCCCTATCGCGATGAGTTTGTCGTGAAGGGGCAGTTTCTTATTGAGGGTGGCCGGCGGGCCATGACAGAGCTTATGAACTTGCCCCTTCGCCCGACTGCCGTTACCTGCGCCAATGACGAAATGGCGATCGGTGCCGTGCTTGCCGCATATGACATGGGTTTGAGGGTGCCGCAGGACGTGAGCATTGCAGGGTTCGACATGAGCCCGAGCAGTGCCCACATCTACCCACCGCTCACGACTGTCCGCCAGCCCATCGGCGAATTAGGCCAGATGGCCTTGCGAACGGTCATCGACCTGATTGAAGGCCGAGATGGCCCGACAGAGACAATTTTTGAGACTGATCTCATTGTTAGAGAATCGACTAATCATCCAACGGAGGAACTCATATGAATAAGTTCAAGGCGTTTACGCTTATCGAACTGCTCGTCGTAATTGCAATTATCGCAATTCTTGCTGCAATCCTATTCCCAGTCTTCGCACAGGCCAAGCTTGCTGCTAAGAAGACTGTCGCCCTGTCGAATGCGAAAGAGCTCGCAACAGCCAACATGATTTACATGGGGGATTTTGACGACGCACTCGTCAAAGAGTATTTCGGATTCCCGTCCTTCCCAACATGCGACTGGGGAGCCATTCCCTTTGGCACATCTCAGGTGTGCTTCTACAACTGGCGCCATGCGCTTCAGCCATACGTTGGCAAGAGCACGGGCCTGATGCAAGACCCGACGAATCCCTACAAGGACCCGGTCTTCTGGACCGGTTCGGTATTTGACGGTAACGGTGTTGCCATTGAGTCACTGCCTTCCAACTATGCCGTCAACAACTCGGTAATTGGTTTTGCGAATGGTAGCGACCAGGTCAACCCATCAGCTTCTGACTGTACGTTCAGCCCAGGAACTCCCGCAGGACAACCAAACCTGAACGGCATCGAAGAACCAGCCGGCACGATCATCATGCTTCCAAGCAGAGCGCAGTGGAACGACCTTAAGTGGCACTTCGGTGCTGCGACGGGTTGGCCCGGCGGAGTTGCTTCCCTTAACGACACCAGCTGGTGTATTAATGGTAGCTGCCCAGCGTTCGGAAACGGCCCCATCCACACGGTTGGCGGCAAGCAGAGCGTTTGGGTCTACTCAGACGGCCACGCCAAGACGAAGGCGTATGCTGCGACGATCGACGCAAGTAACGCGACTCGGGACGACTGGGATTCTAAGCTCAGCACCAACCCGGTCACCAACGTTGCGTTCACGCAGGCGGACCGGCAGTTCGCCATCTCAAAACTCTTCCCAGAGTACAAGTAACTCGTCATCTCTTCGCGGCCGCCGCTTGCACCTATGGGCGGCGGCCGCCATTGTTTGATTGCCCAAAACACAACTATGTACAAACGAATTATTCTTGTTACATCGCTTCTCTTCGTGGTCGTTGCAGCGGGATGCTCCGGAGACCATTCCGAAGATACAAGGCAAGTTCCAATTGCTGCTGGCGCTCCCAAAGCAGGCGGCGTCGCCCTTCCACCAGCTGCCCAGAAAGCTATGGATGACGCAAAGGCTAAGCAAAAGACCGCGGATGCTGTGCCGTCGCCAACTGCTAAATAGGCGCATTCAGAAGCGGATAACTTTCAAAAACTAGGAACACGTCAGATGAGCGAAGTAATCGAATGTGACGTCGCGATCATTGGCGGCGGTCCCGGCGGGTCGACCTGTGGCAGCTTTCTCAGGAAGTATAAGCCTGACATTCGCGTCAGCATCTTTGAGCGAGAGATCTTCCCCAGGGACCACGTTGGCGAGAGCCAACTACCCCTCATAAGCCGAATTCTTGATGAGCTCGGCGCGTGGGACAAGATCGAACAGGCGAATTTCCCCGTAAAGGTTGGCGCGACCTATCGATGGGGAAACAGCGACGATCTTTGGGATTTCAATTTCCTGCCTAACGGCGAATTCAGCGATGAGACAAGGCCGGCGAAGTTCGCTGGCCAGCGCCTTGAAACCGCCTTCCAAGTTGACAGGGCCGTCTATGACAAGATCTTGCTTGATCACGCCCGCGAGTACGGGTGCGATGTCACCGAAGACTGTGGCGTTCGCGAGGTGCACCGAGAGAGCGACAAAGTCACCGGTCTTACGCTCTCCGATGGCCGCTCGGTTAAGGCGAAGTGGTACATCGATGCGTCCGGCCACAGCGCGTTGCTTCGCAGATCCATGGGCGTCGAAATTGAAGAGCCCAGCGCCCTGCGCAACATAGCCGTTTGGGATTACTGGCAGAACGCCGAATGGGCGGTAAGCCTTGGTATCGGCGGCACTCGTATTCAGGTCTTGTCTGTGGGTTACGGTTGGCTCTGGTTCATTCCATTGAGCCCCACGCGCACTTCAATTGGCCTGGTTTGCCCAGCCGATTACTACAAGCAGAGCGGCCTGAAGGCCCAGGAACTTTACACTAAGGCTCTTGCAGATGAACCGCGCGTGAACGCGCTTCTGAAAAATGCGCAGTCGGAAGGTCGAATCTACACGACTAAGGACTGGTCCTTCGTCTCTGAGCAGATGACAGGCGAGAACTGGATGCTCGTTGGCGAGGCTGCTGGCTTTGCCGACCCAATCCTTTCCGCCGGCTTGAGCCTTACTCATTCTTCTGCACGAGAAGCCGCCTTTACGATTTTGGAATCCGGCAAAGGTCGTGACGCTTGGCTGATGAAGGAATACAACGACCGGAACTACCGGAAGGTCCTTTCACACATTAGGTTTGCCGACTATTGGTACAGCGCCAATGCCCATTTTAGCGAGCTAAAGGAGTTCACCCGCGAGATCGCAAAGGACGCCGGTCTTGAGCTGGACGCTGAGCAGGCTTTCCAATGGATAGGAACCGGCGGATTTGTCGAAGAAGACATGGGGGTTGGTGGCCTTGGGCTATTCAACCTAGAAGCCATTCACCTTATCGCGGCAAAGCTCTCGAAGACCCGCTCGACCAGTGCGGTCGATGGCTACAGTGGTTTCTTACTAAACCTTAAGGGTGCCGAAAAGGTCGAAGTCGCCCACTACGACAAGGGCCACGTCGTTCCAATTCCCGCCTATCGGCGCGATGGCAAAACCTTGCCTCTGATCGGATTCTTCGGCTGGGCCGTTGCTGGTCTTCAGCACTCGCCGAGCCTTGACCACGCCGTCAGTTACATCGGCAAGCAGTTAGCCCAAATGGGCGCTCAATACGATTCCAAGTTTCATGGCCGACTCGTCCAAACGCTTGAGGCGATGGCACGCGATGGATGGGTTAAGTGCAAGGACCTTGGCGGTGGTGCGGCACCACTTAACGTGAAGCTGCCGGAAAACAACTGCTTCATTGAAGTCAATCACGATGCTGACCTTCCCGGAGCAGCGATGCCGGAGTCTCTACGGGGGCTTGCTTAGGCCGTGAAATCGGTCGTCGGCCCGTTACGATGGATCGCCCTAATCGTTTTCGCTCTAGGTCTAGTCCTTCACGCCGCGGCTGACCCTATCACCCTCCGCTTTGCAATCTGGGACGGCGATGAAGCCCTAAAGGTGTTACGAAGTGAGGCGCACAAGTTTGAGGAGGCTCATCCTGGCGTCACGGTCCACCTTGAGAACACCGACTACAAGATCTATTTCCAGAAGCTATTGACCCAGTATGCAGCGCGCACCGCACCTGATGTCGCGATGCTTGATCCACAGAACTATCAGCAGTTCGCCAAAAGAGGCGCTTTGCTGAAGCTGGATCCGATGATCGCCGAAACCCCTGGCTTTGACCTCAGCGCCTACTATAAAGAGATCGTCGTCGCCATGCAATGGCGCAAGGAGCTTTACGTTCTCCCGCGCGATATCGCCCCAATCGGCCTGATCTACTACAACAAGGAGCTCTTCAAGGAGGCGGGCTTGGACCTCCCGGATGGCTCCTGGACGTGGGATTACAAGCCACGCCCTGAACTTGGCAGCAAATGCTTCACCTACTGCATGCAGAAGCTGACCAAATTCAAGGCAGATGGCTCAGTAGAGCGATGGGGATTTGCGCCGTCTTGGCAGGGCGCTATCACGGACACCTTTGCCTACTCAACCGGCTCTCGCTACTGCAACGACCCGCCGGAAGCATTCACCCGGATGACGATGGACGATCCCAACGTCATCAAGACCTTTGATTTCGTCGCCAACCTCGCCAACAAAGAGCACTGGATGCCCTCGACTTCCGAGCTAACATCAGTGGCTCAATCCACCGCCGTCGACCTTTTCATCAGCCGCAGAGCGGCCATGTACCAGTGCGGTATCTGGGACGTGGCCCACATCCGAGCCGCAGTTAAGCCAGGCACCAAAGAATTCTTCGACTGGGACATCACCCTCGCCCCCGGCCACATCGATCCTAAGACTGGCAAAGTGATCAAAGCCTGGCCGACTGGCGGATCGGGCTATGGGATCATGAGTTCCACCGAGCATCCCAAGGAAGCTTGGGAACTGGTTCAGTGGATGGGCGGGCCGCATGCTATGAAAGCCCTTGCCCAGGCTGGAATCGGCCAGCCAGCGATTCACAGCCTGGCCATAGGCCCAGACTGGATTCCCGGCCCCAACACCCCGATCGAGCAGCGCTATCCCGCCAGCCGCATCGTCACAGACCAGGCAATCCCATACGTCGTCTTCCCGGCCACCGCCGACTACTGGTCGGAAGTCAGCTCTCTCGCCTTCGCCAAAGCCGAACCCGTTTACGCTGGCACCAGGCTTGCCAAAGATGCCCTGGTCGATGGCAACAACATGGCCAACGCCCGCCTCAACGCCATGCTTCACAAGCAAAAGTTGCCCGATTACAACTGGAAGAGCGGCACCGCTCTTGGCATCCTGATCGTCGGCGCTCTCTGCCTTTGGATTTGGTATCCCGAGCTCAAGAAGAAGCACACCGCGGGACAGAAGCGCGAGACCCGCATTGGCTACCTTTTCCTAACGCCGTGGATTATTGGGACCCTGACGCTCACGCTCGGTCCCATGATCCTATCCCTGCTCATGAGCTTTGCTGATTGGGATATCATCATGCCCGCCAAATGGGCTGGCCTAGGCAATTACCGCGAAGCCTTCTTTGAGGACCCCAGGTTCTGGAACTCCTTCAAGATCACGATCCTCTACACCGCGATCTCCGTGCCCGCCGGCATCATCATCGCCCTAGCCCTTGCCCTCCTCCTGAACCAGAAGATAAAGGGCATGCCAATCTTCCGCACCTTCTTCTACATCCCCACCCTCGTCAGCCTGGTCGCCACCTCGCTGCTCTGGATGAAGATATTCCAGCCCACGGGCGGCCTTCTCAACACGCTTATGTTCGGGGCAAAGGGAACTGGCGGCTTAGGGCATTACATCGGCGTCAACGGACAAGCGCCCAACTGGCTGGGCGACGAGCGCCTCTCCCTCTCCGCCATGATGATCATGAGCCTTTGGGGAGTGGGCGGCGCCATGGTCATTCTTCTGGCCGGACTGCAAGGCGTGCCCGACGTCTATTACGAAGCAGCCACCCTTGATGGCGCAAGCATGTGGAGGCGGTTCAAAGCGGTCACGGTGCCCCTCCTCTCACCTGCCCTCTTCTTCACCATGGTCACCGGCATGATCGGCGCGGTGCAGGTATTTATCCAGCCCTTCGTCATGACCCAGGGCGGGCCAAACAACTCCACACGATTCCTAATGGTCCACATCTACGACGAGGGCTTTGCCAACCTGCGCATGGGATACGCCTCCTCCCTCGCCTGGATCCTTTTCGTCGTGATCCTAGGCGTGACCATCGCCCAGTTTCGACTCAACAAACTTGTCCACTACGAAGGTGACGTCCGATGATTACAGCCAAGAGAGCCGCCGTCCCCGCATCCAAGACGAACACAAGCGACCTCGCCCTCCAGAAGGTCGGCGTTCAAGCTGGCAAGGTCACGGCCTTCGCCCTGCTCCTCTTCGGAAGCATCGTCTTCTTCCTACCGCTCTACATGTCGGTCACCATGGCGCTCAAGAAGCCGCTAGACTTCTCGACATCCTCCAGCTGGGCCTGGCCAAAGGAGGCCACGCTCAAGAATTTCGGCGACGTCCTCTCCAACCCCAACGTCCCGTTCACACACCTGTTTTGGAACACCGTGGCCATCGCCAGTTTCTCCACCATGGGCGTTCTCCTAAGCGCCAGCCTCGTCGCCTACGCCTTCGCCCGCATCAACTTCGCCGGACGAGACCGCCTCTTCATCGTCATGCTCAGCACCATGATGCTGCCCGGCATCGCCACCATGATTCCCACCTACATCCTATTCACCCAACTCCACTGGGTCAACACGTTCTTGCCGCTTACCGTCCCCGCGTTCCTTGGCGGCGGAGCCTTCAATATCTTCCTGCTAAGACAGTTCTTCCTAGGCATCCCCAGAGAGCTGGATGAAGCCGCCCGGCTAGATGGCGCCGGCCACTGGCTCATCTTCACCCGAGTCATCCTGCCTCTCTCCGGCCCCGTCCTCGCCACCGTAGGCATCTTCTGCTTCATCTACAACTGGCGCGATTTCATGGGACCGCTCATCTACCTCAACGATATCGACAAGCAAACGCTGGAGCTTGGCCTCAGCACCTACAACTCGCTTCACCAGCAGCAGTGGCAGCTGCTGATGGCGGCAAGTGTGCTGGCGACCATTCCGCTTGTCGTCATGTTCTTTCTCGGACAACGCTACTTCGTCAAGGGCCTTGCAATCACCGGCCTGAAATAAACGACTTTAACAATTTGGAGTAATTATGAAATTTGCAGATGGATTTGTATGGGGAGCCGCGACTGCGGCATATCAGATAGAAGGCGGCGCCCATGAGGGCGGGCGTGGCCTTTCCGTGTGGGACACGTTCTGCCGCAAGCCCGGGGCCGTCAAGATGGGCCACACCGGAGACGTTGCCTGCGACCATGTCCACCGAGTGAAAGAAGACGTCGCGCTCATGAGCAAGATCGGACTCCAGGCCTACCGCTTCTCCTTCTCCTGGTCTCGACTTCTGCCCGAGGGCGTCGGCCCCGTCAACTCTGCCGGCGTCGCTTTCTACGACCAGCTCATCGACGAGCTTCTCGCCAAGGGCATCGAGCCCTACGCCACCATCTTCCACTGGGACTATCCCTACGAGCTCTACCTTCGCGGAGGATGGCTCAACCGCGATTCCGTGGACTGGTTTGGCGAATACACCGCCCTGCTTGCCGACCGATTTTCCGACCGCGTAGGGAACTGGTTCACCCTGAACGAACCGCCCTGCTTCCTGGGCCTTGGCCACGTCGACGGTGTACATGCTCCCGGCCTAAAGTTGGACTATTCCGACTTTCTGATCGCCACAAAACACGCCCTAATGGCCCACGGCCGATCGGTGCAAACGCTTCGTGCCCGATGCAAGCGCAAGCCCATGATCAGCTACGCGCCCATCAGCCACGTCGCAATCCCCGATGTGGAAACCCCCGAGTGCATCGAGGCCGCGCGCCAGTTCACCTACGGAGTGCAGGACCCCAACCGCGGATTCTGGTTCGACCGGCTCTACATGGACCCCGTGATGAAGGGAATTTGGCCCGAGGACGCAGTTGCCGTGCTCACCAAAAACGCCCCCCGAGTCTCGCATTCCGATCTAGTTCAAATGAACCAGCCACTGGACGCCCTGGGCCTCAACTTCTACGCCGCCCCAAGGGTCCGCGTGGGAGAAGACGGCGCCCCCGTAGTCCTAGACGCCAACCCCGGCGATCCTCGCACAGGATTCGATTGGGGCGTGACGCCCGAGGGCCTTTACTGGTCCTGCCGGTTCCACTACGAGCGGTACGGCCTGCCGATTTACATCACCGAGAACGGCCTGTCCTGCCTGGACTGGGTCGCCGAAGACGGCCAAGTCCACGACCCCCAACGCATCGACTTCACCTCCCGCTACCTGAAAGCAGTGTCGAGGGCGCACACCGACGGCTTCCCAGTGCATGGCTATTTCCACTGGTCGCTGATGGACAACTTCGAGTGGGCCGAAGGATATCGCCATAGATTTGGATTGATTCATGTAGATTTTCAGACTCAGGTGCGGACGATCAAAGACTCCGGGCACTGGTATCGAGACGTCATCCAATCCAACGGCCGCTCCCTGTCGCCATCGGGCGACGGGCAAGCAGTCGCGCGGTTGGGCTAATTGTCCGCGTGAATGCTGAATGCTGAACACTGCCCCCGTCATTCCGACCGGAGCAGAGGCGTGATGTCCCCAGGTTAGCGGCTTAGGCATGAACAAGTGGCCTGCTAAACGGTCCCTCCGCTTCGCCTCTGCTTCGGTCGGGATGACGGGTGTGGGCTGGGCGGGGGAGGGGTTAGTGGGCTTTGTCTTGGGTGCCGGTGGTGGGTTGGGGAGCGGGGTCTTGGGTGGGTTGTTGTTGAGGAGGTTGGGAGTCGGGGGTGGGGGCTGGGGTGTCGGGATTCGCGGGCGGCGACCCCTTGGAGGGGGTGGTGTCGTGCAGAATGACGGTCACCGCGTTCTCGCCCCTCACCAACGGATTGGCGGCCTCCTGCCCCTGCAGATCACCCAACCTCACAAAAATCCGCGGAACCTCGCCGACCGGGATGCCGGGGCTGTGGGCGAAGCCGGTGGCATCGGTCTGCACGCCGGTCAGAGTTTGATTGGCGTAATAAATCTCGATCATCGCGTTGGGAACCATCTCTCCCGAATCCGTGACGACCTTGATAGTCAGAGTCGCGAAATCAGCTGGGTTGATAGATGCCGGCGTTGG
>JBBQMJ010000024.1:0-16503 GCA_038328815.1 Fimbriimonadales bacterium
CGCCGCGGGATGGCATGGTGTGGCCCTGTACGGCCGCAAGACTTTCAAGCGATCCGCTGTGGCGCTGCGGTTGGAAGCCGTCGAAGATCCGGGCGGACTACGTGCCGGAATCCCCGTCCGAATGACGTCGGTGACCGGCACCTTCGATTACAACATCACGAAGACCGCTCAAGCCCGATTCGAACTGAGGAAAGACTCTTCTGACGTTCCTTACTTCAACGCAAACGACGGTCCGTCAAGAAGTCGAACCACGCTCACCGCAGCTCTCATTCAAAGGTTTTGAATCTTGACATTTTCTTGAGTCGCCGGGGCCAAACCTTGACCCCTCCTTGATTCACCGAAACCGTATCTTGAACCCAGGACTTGAAACATGGTTAGCATTCACGACTTCTCAATTGTGGCCTTTGCCCTGGTGATGATCCTTCTCGCCAGGCTCTCCACGATGTTAGAAACGCGGCGGCAATTTGATTCAGATAGATTTCGCCGCGAAAGCGCCAGAAGACTGCGCCACCCGGTTCAGTCAGATGAGGACAATTAAATGTTAGACGTCGTCTATCTCCTTGCCGCAAGCGCGTTCTTCGTGATCGCCTTTGCCTATATCACCGCTTGCCAAAAGCTTCGGGGGCAGATCGATGAGTGATTACATCTGGACTGGAGCGGTCTGCCTGCTCCTCATCGCCTACCTGGTCTACGCCCTCGTCAAGCCGGAGAAGTTTTGAAATGAACGCCATTGGCACTGAACAAATCCTCATTTACTTTGCGATCATCCTTGCACTGACCAAGCCTGTCGGTTCGTATCTGGCTGCCGTGATGGAAGGTGGCAGGACGATCTTTCATCCGATCCTTCGCCCCGTCGAGAAGCTTGTCTACAAGTTCTGCGGCGTAAAAGAGGCCGAAGATATGCGTTGGACCGGCTACGCGGCAGCCATGCTCGCCTTTAGCGTTGCCGGAATGGTCCTGAGTTTCGCGATGATGCGCCTACAAGGCATGCTTCCTCTCAATCCGCAGAGCTATGGAACCAAGGAGATTTCGCCGGACCTTGCCTTTAACACGGCAGCCAGCTTCGCGACCAATACGAACTGGCAATCGTATGTTCCCGAGACCACCGTTAGTTACTTGACCAACATGGTAGCCCTTGCCATCCATAACTGGATGTCGGCCGCCGTAGGTCTGGCGATTGCTGTTGCCGTCATTCGTGGCTTCGCGCGAAAGTCGGCCAACGGTATCGGGAATTTCTGGGTAGATGTCACCAGGTCCACACTCTATGTGCTGCTCCCAATTTGCCTTGTCGGCGCATTGGTTTTTGTCGCCACGGGCTCACCTGAGAACTTCCTTCCCTACCAGCATGCGACAACGGTCGAAGGGGCACAGCAAGTGATTGCACAGGGCCCCGTCGCGTCGCAGGAGATCATCAAGCAGCTTGGAACCAATGGCGGTGGATTCTTCAACGCCAATTCCGCGCACCCGTACGAGAACCCAAGCCCCGCCAGTAACCTCCTGACTCTGATCCTGATCTTCACGCTTCCAGCCGGCCTTACCTATACGTTTGGCAAGATGGTTGGGAACACAAAACAGGGGTGGGCAGTGTTCGCGGCCATGAGCGCCATGTTCCTTGCTGGCGCCTTCGCCTGCAACATCTCCGAGCAAGTGGGCAATCCCCATCTTGCAAAGGCGGGCATCAATTCCCAAATTACGCCTGGCCAGCCCGGCGGCAATATGGAAGGCAAGGAGGTGCGATTTGGCATCGCATCGTCTACACTCTTCGCGACCATCACGACCGACGCATCTTGCGGCGCCGTGAACTCCATGCACGATTCCTACACGCCCATCGGCGGCCTCGTGCCGATGTTCAACCTCCTCACAGGAGAAGTGATCTTCGGTGGCGTGGGCGCCGGCCTATACGGAATGCTGATGTTCTGCGTGATCGCGGTGTTCATCGCTGGCCTAATGGTTGGTAGAACGCCTGAATATCTCGGAAAGAAGATCGAGAAATTTGAGGTTCAAATGGCGATGCTCGCCGTGCTGATCCTGGCGGCCAGCGTCCTCGGCTTTGCCGCATTAGCTGCAAACATGTCGTTTGCCAAAGACAGCTATTGGAATGCCGGTGGCGATACAATCACCAACCTGAACAACTCAGGTGCCCACGGCTTTAGCGAAATTCTCTATGCCTATGCCTCCGGCACGGGCAACAACGGATCTGCTTTCGCCGGCCTCAGCGCCAACACGCCGTTTTACAACCTCACGATCGGCTCCGCGATGCTCATTGGCCGTTTTCTAATGATCATTCCGCTGCTCGCGATGGCAGGAAGTCTTGCGAAGAAGAAGATCGTTCCTGCCTCGTCAGGAACGTTCCCCACCGACTCAGGCACATTCGTAGTCCTGCTTATCGGCGTGGTGATTATCGTCGGCGTCTTAACCTACTTCCCTGCAATGGCCCTCGGACCAATCGTCGAGCATTTCCAGATGCACAACCTGAAGACCTACTGAAATGAAAACTCAACTCAACATCAAACCAAAGCACGCACCGCGTCAGCTCTTCGAGCCGGCGATCGTTCGCCGCGCCATCAAGGAGTCGTTCGTCAAGCTCAACCCCCGAATGGTCGCCAAGAACCCGGTTATGTTCGTCGTGGAAGTAGGCAGCGTCGTCAGCACGTTCTTCTTTGTTCGTGGCCTTTTAAAAGGTGCAGACGATACGGCGTTCGTAGGCCAGGTCGCCCTGTGGCTGTGGTTCACGGTGGTCTTTGCCAATTTCGCGGAGGCCATGGCAGAGGGTCGGGGACGAGCGCAGGCTGATGCCCTGCGCAAGACAAAAACAGATACGCTTGCTCGCAAGATGGTAGGCGGCGTCGAGAGCCAAGTGTCGGCGCCATCCCTCTTGAAAGGCGACAAATTTGTGTGCGAGGCGGGCGACATCATCCCAGCCGATGGCGACATCATCGAAGGCGTTGCTAGCGTGGATGAATCTGCCATCACGGGCGAATCCGCTCCTGTCATTCGTGAAAGCGGCGGAGATCGGAGCGCGGTCACCGGCGGCACGAAGGTGCTGTCCGACCGAATCGTCGTTCAGGTCTCAAGCAACCCCGGCGAGTCGTTCCTCGACCGTATGATCGCCCTCGTTGAGGGCGCGCAGAGGCAGAAGACGCCAAACGAGATCGCGTTAAGCATTCTCCTCGCGGGCCTTACCCTTGTCTTCCTCTTTGCGACGGCAACGCTTCTTCCCTTCGCGATCTATAGCGTGAAATCTGCCAACGCCGGCGTGCCGCCATCGATCACGATTCTAGTAGCCCTTCTGGTTTGCCTCATTCCCACCACAATTGGCGGTCTACTCAGTGCAATTGGCATCGCTGGGATGGACAGGGTCATGCAGCACAACGTGCTTGCTATGTCTGGCAAAGCCGTTGAGGCGGCGGGGGATGTGAACACTCTATTGCTGGACAAGACAGGAACAATCACCCTCGGCAATCGCCAAGCCACTGAGTTCATTCCTCTTCCCGGCGTGAACATCGATGAGTTAGCAGACGCCGCGCAGCTTTCGTCGTTCGCCGACGAGACACCTGAAGGCAGATCGATCGTCGTCCTGGCCAAAGAGCTGTACAACTTGCGCGAGCGTGAACTAGCCGATGCGGTGTTCATCCCATTCACCGCACAAACCAGAATGAGTGGCGTTGACGTTCACAATTCGCGTGTGCGAAAGGGCGCCGGCGAGTCGGTCAAGTCCTGGGTTCGCGACCTTGGCGGCTCAATTCCTGATGCGCTTGATGAAATCATCCGCGAGGTTTCGTCCGGTGGCGGAACGCCCCTGGTCGTGTCGAAGGATGCCCGGGTCCTGGGCGTGATTAGGCTCAAAGACATAGTCAAGGGCGGCATCAAGCATCGCTTTGACCAGCTTCGAGCCATGGGCATCAAGACGGTCATGATCACGGGCGACAACCCGCTCACCGCAGCCGCCATTGCCGCCGAAGCAGGAGTCGACGAGTTTCTTGCCGAAGCCACGCCCGAGCAGAAGCTCACCTATATTCGAAGCGAGCAGCAAGGCGGCCGCTTAGTCGCAATGACCGGAGACGGAACGAACGACGCCCCTGCCCTCGCCCAGGCCGACGTCGGCGTTGCCATGAATACAGGAACCCAAGCGGCCAAGGAGGCTGGCAACATGGTGGACCTGGATTCCAACCCGACCAAGCTCATCGAAGTCGTCGAGATTGGCAAGCAGATGCTCATGACACGCGGCGCCCTGACCACGTTCAGCATCGCCAACGACGTCGCCAAATACTTCGCGATTATCCCTGCGATGTTTGCGACGACCTATCCTGAGCTGAAGGCCTTAAACGTAATCGGGTTAGAGAATCCCCATTCGGCGATTCTAGCCGCGGTTATCTTCAACGCTCTGATCATCATCGCGCTTGTCCCGCTTGCCTTACGCGGCGTTTCCTACACGCCTGCAAGTGCGGTAGCAACGCTGAGGCGCAATCTCCTTCTTTACGGAGTCGGCGGAATCCTCATACCCTTCCCCTGCATCTGGGCGATCGATAAGATCCTTGTTGCCCTACGACTTGCCTAACACAAAGAGCTAAATAACATGCAACACATTCGACCCGCCATCACGATGACCCTAGTCTTCCTGGCCCTGTGCCTTATCTTCCCCGCCGTCATCTTCGGAATCTCTCAAGCCGTTATGCCTTTCCAAGCCAATGGCAGCCTGCTCAAGGATAAGGATGGGAAGCTGATCGGCTCGGCGATTATCGCGCAAGGCTTTACCAAGCCCGAATACTTCCACCCACGTCCTTCGGCCGCCGGTAACGGATATGACGCCGCAAATTCAGGTGGAACCAACCTCGGCCCGACGAGCGACAAGTTGATCAATGGCGTCCACAAGAAAACGGCTGACGGAAAGGATGATCCTGGCAACTTCGACGGCGTGAACGACCTTGCTAAGGCTTATCGCACCGAAAATGGACTGGCAGACGGCGCTGTAATCCCCGCGGATGCAGTTACTCGCTCCGCCAGCGGCCTCGATCCTGACATCAGCCTTGAGAACGCTCAGCTTCAGGCTGCGCGGATCGCCAAGGCACGAGGAATGTTGCCTGATCAGCTAAGCGCGATCATTGCCTCTTTCACAGACGGTCGGTTCATGGGCGTCTACGGCGAGCCAAGAGTCAACGTCCTGAAGATCAATATCGCGCTGGATCAGCAGTTTCCAAGGAAGTGACCGGTGATAGCGACGGGTCAGAGTAACTTTCACCCGCTGGCGCGCCTTAATGAGCTTCTGCACCCGTCACCTGACATCCTCCAAGCATCAAAGAGCTCCCAAAAGGTAAATTATTAGACCGCGCCCGGACGTAGCTCAATGGATAGAGCATCACTCTTCGGAAGTGAGGGTTGGGGGTTCGAGTCCCTTCGTCCGGGCCAGTTCACGTCTGTCTATTCCGCCCCCCTGCTCGGCGGAACGCTCACATTAGTGGCAAGATCCGCCGCTTGTTGCCGGCATCTCCCTGTCCATCATCGTCATCATTTCCGGGCCGCCTGTCTTGCGATAGCGGAAGAAGAGAACGATTGCGACGACAGCAAAGATGAGATTTAGAACGGCCGTGTAGTTAAGGCTAAGAGGGACGCTCATCACCATCGCTCCGCGAGCCGTCGGGATTAAATGCAGCAATTCGAAAACCGCCTCGACGATTAGGCCCGCCAAGGCCATTGCCAGGTATGAGAGTAGGAACAGAAGGGCCGCCGCTTTGAGCCCGTAATATTTTCGATAGATATTCAGGATCGGAAAGATAATTAGGTCCGCAAAGATGAACGATATCACTCCTCCAAAACTGATGCCACCGTTCCAAAGCACTGCAGCCAGCGGCACATTTCCAATTGAGCAGACGAATGACGACATTGACACTACCGGCCCAATGAAGGCGCCCCAGATCTTTGGTCCAATGCCTGGTTCGCCTACAAGAAAGAATCGATGCCAAAAGCTATCGGGCACCAAGACAGCAATTGCCCCTGAGATAACGAGGCCCGCGGCGATGTCCTTCCAAAGCATCGCCACATCCATGATGAAATAGTGGCTTATCGCCGTCACACCTTCCGGCGATTTGAGCCGCTGCCATACGCTTCTGCCCTGAGCGTCTAGCGACATGTCCATTGCAGCGTGGCCCTCCATCTTGCCCGCCACGCCCATTTCGGCCTGAAGTGTCGCCTCTTTAACCAGGCGCCTGCTAAAGAATAAGCGCATGAGAAGTGCGAGGATGAAAACCATGAGAAGGCCGCCAACAAACTCGGCCGCCATGAACTGCCACCCGAGAAGAAGGAGCAGAATTATCCCAAGTTCGAGCACAAGGTTCGTAGAGGCGAACTCAAAGGCGATGCTGGAGGTAAAGTTCGCCCCTTTCCTGATGAGAGAACGGGCAATGGCAACCGATGCATAGGAGCAGGACGAAGAAGCGGCGCCAAGACCGGTCGCAATCAGCAAGGATTTTGGGGAGTCGTCGGGCAGCAACGACTTCATTTCCGCTTTTGATACAACAGCCTGCACGGCTGCTGAGAAAATGAACCCCAGAATAAGAGCCCAGAGGATCTCCCAGCCCATCGCAAGGGCCATCGAGAGAGCCTGCAATATTTCGTGAAGGTAATCCATCCAACACATCATATCTCCGCGAGAACTGGCGATAGGCCTCTGGAGATAAAATATGACGGCCCATCCCCTTCGGGATAGGCCGTCGTTATTTGTCCTATTGCAGGAAGAGACTTACGCCTTCTTGCGTCGCTTGATGACTGCGGCTAAGCCGAGGCCAAGAGCGGCCATCGTTGCAGGCTCGGGAGTTGTTCGGGGGTGAGTATCCCAACCGACTGCGTCGCCAGCATCAATCTCCGGCTTTGCATAGTTAATTGCCACACCAGGCGTGCCGAACGCGTTCTGGACGAACGCATTGCCGTCCGAAGCCCAGTCAGCAGCGTCGCCACCGTTTGCGTGATTGTTGAACGTGCGGATGTTCGTAGCGCCGCCGTCAATCGAGAAGTACTCGCCATTAACATTGGTAAGCCCCGTACGAACTCCGTTGCTCTTGTAGCGGAAGAGATCCTCTACACCAACATCACCGCTAATGAGGCCTGTTCCGATCAAAGAACCGGGACCGCCAAAGCCCATTGACTCATCGATCTCATGCATCGCAACTGCCTTTAGGTCATACTGACCGGCCACAGGTGCAGCGGTGAAGCAGAGGTCGCCATTAAGGAAGATGTCGCAGTCAAAAGTACCATCAGCGTCGGTCGTATTTCCAGGGGTAACGAAACCAAGCGCGCGTCCAAGAGCAGCTGTCATTACAACATCATGAGCTGCGAACGGATTTGTAGCGCCAAGCGAATTTGTAGCCGAGGTGTCAACCGCAGACAACTTGTCAGCAATAAGAGCTGTTCGATAGTCACCGTACCCGACAGCATACAGACCCTGCGAACTGCCACCGAGGCCGTTATTCGAATTCATGATATGAAGGTCAACCGTGACGTTGTCGAAATAGGTCCCGGCGATGGTGTCGAGACCACCTTGAACTGCAGCTTGCTGAGCGGCAGTGAAGTTACCAGTCGTCCGATCGTGGCCCCACGTCACGTTGAACGTAAGAGCGTGTGCACTAACGAACGTAGCGCCCAGCGCGCCCACGCAAGCTAAGCGAAATGCAGAAGACATCATGCGAGTTTTCATTTAGGCCAATTCCCCCTAGAAGTAAACCAAACAGGAGAAAATGAATACCTGAACTCGCCTATGAAGCAGAAACTAGGTCTGTTTCCAGGCCTTTACCATAAACACTCGTCTATTTTCTCTTCTACCCAAACAGGCGCAGGAACCGATTCAACCTGCAATCGTACAGCACCAATATAAACGATGTTAGTGTTAAGCGCAACATGCAAAATTACCGGCATTGTTCCGAATGTCTGGGGTTTGTTAAGTTGAAATGTTCACACCTCATGGACAAGTGCGCAAAAGAATCATCGCAGATTTACTTGTAGAAACGACCGTTAGCTAAGCCAGCCTCCCTGCGAAGTTAAGGCAAGCTCTTCAGATAGCTTGGTTTATCCTTATTGCATGCTCGTGGCCCTGCTTTCTCGCCGCTAGAGCAAGCACTGCATCCTGCCCATCAGGCCAGCTCCAAACATCGTTCCGGTGCTGGCTGGCAGACGGGAGCTACTTCACTGAGTCATCCACGAGAATCTTGCCCACCTTCAATTGCAAGGATCCATCTCAAGCTCCAATCTCGCAAAGCTGAAACAAAAAGTACGGCGGCCCATCCCTTTCAGGATAGGCCGTCGTTAATTGTCCTATTGCAGGAAGAGACTTACGCCTTCTTGCGTCGCTTGATAACTGCGGCTACGCCGAGGCCAAGAATGGCCATCGTTGCAGGCTCAGGAGTCGTTCGGGTCTTGAGGTCCCAACCGATAGCGTCACCAGCAGAAATCTCCTTGACGGAGTAGTTAATCGCCACGCCAGGAGTGCCGAAGGCATTCTGGACGAACGCGTTGCCGTCTGAAGCCCAGTCTGCGGCGTCGCCACCGTTTGCGTGATTGTTGAACGTGCGGATGTTCGTTGCGCCACCGTCAACCGAGAAGTACTCGCCATTAACGTTTGTGAGGCCGGTGCGAACACCGTTGCTCTTGTAGCGGAACAGATCCTGAGGTCCAACATAAGTGCCAATGAGATTTGTTCCGATCAGTGAACCGGGACCGCCAAAGCCCATTGACTCGTCGATCTCATGCATGGCAACTGCCGAAAGGTCATACTTGCCGGCTACTGCTGCACCCGTGAAGCAGAGACCTGCATTCAGGAAGATGTCGCAGTCGAAGGTGCCAGCGTTGTCGACTGTAGCGCCAGGAGTGGCGTATCCAAGCGCACGTCCCAAAGCAGCGGTGAAAGCAACCTGGTGGTTGCCAAACGGGTTAGCGGCGCCAAGCGAGTTCGTCGCGGACGTATCGAGTGCTGACTGTGCGTCGGCAATCAAAGCTGAGCGATAACCTGCGTAAGTGTCCGTATACAAGTTCTGCGAACTGCCACCAAGGCCGTTGGCAGAGTTCATGATATGGAGCTGAACGTTTACGTTATCGAAGTAAGTGCCAGCGATGGTGTTGAGACCACCCTGAACGGCTGCTTGCTGAGCGGCCGTGAAGTTACCAGCCGTTCCGTCGTTGCCCCACGTTACGGTGAACGTGAGAGCGTGTGCACTAACAAACGTGGCGCCCAATGCGGCCACGCAAGCTACGCGCAATGCTGAAGACATAATGCGAGTTTTCATTTAAATTCTATCCCTCCCAGAGGTAAATCCAACAGACAAAACAGATGCTTGAATCCGCTTCGGATGCAGAGAATTAGTCTGTTTCCAAACCATCACAAACACACTAGTTTTGTGTCTCTTCAGCCCAAGCGGGCGCATGAACATCGATTCAACCTGCAATCGAACAGAGACACTATAACAATGTTAGCGTTAAGAACAGCATGCGAAAATTACCAGCTTTTCATGATTATTTTGGTTTTGTTAACTTGAAATGTCACTTTTCATGGAACAAAGGCCGGGAACAAGCGTGACAATTTTGCCGAAAAACCCGCCGCAAGATAGGTCCGCCTTTGGGCTACCCTTACGGGTCTACGCCAGCAGCTTTGCCCGGTGTATTCTCATTTGTATGCTCGTCGCCCTGTTTCTTCTTTGTGCGGCGCAGAACCAGCAACTCATCCTCACCATCAACGAGGATCAAGTCGTTCGTCGTTTTGATCCTAGCTTGGCCTTCGGCGCTGGCCTTGACGGGCATGAGCGCGGCGAAAACGCCCTCATCTTCAGCCCGAAAGCAGTTGCGTCGATGAAAGCGGCAGGCTTCCAACGATTCACTTATCGCCTCCGGACAGAACTCGCCGGCGAAGCTTGGCACTGGAACCCTCGCGGAATTTGGAGTGATTCTCAAAGGAACCAAGGCTATTGGACTTCCGACTCCAAGCCCCAACGGGCAATCAACGCTTCATTCGGTTACCGACTTCCCCGCCGCGGAAACACCATCGATCAGGCAAACAACGATGATTACTCCCGAATCAACGACGACGACACCCGGACCTTTTGGAAGAGTAACCCCTACTTAGACCCTACTTTTGGCGGCGAGTCCTATTCAAGCCGCCCGCAATGGGTTGTTCTGGATCTAGGCAATCCCAAACCGATCGCGAACATTCGAATTGCCTGGGGCGACCCATATGCCGCATCGTTCGAATTGCAGTACTGGAATGGGCCGTCAGATCCTTATGATGAGACAGGAAACTGGTTCACATTTCCAAGTGGAAGGCTCTCAGGTAGCGGAGGCACGACTGCTTATCACTGCCCTGCCCTGAAGGCTCAATTTGTACGCGTTCTGCTTAAAGCGTCCCGATCCGCCAGCCGCAACTATAATGACAAGAGGGATGGCATAGGCTTTGCAATTCGGGAAATATGGATTGGCCACCTGGACTCAAACGGTGGGTTCGAAGACTGGGTTGATCATGCAAAGAACCACGACAACCAGTCGCTTGTTTATGTGTCTTCCACGGACCCCTGGCATCGGCAACGGGATATCGATACAAAGATCGAACAGCCTGGATTTGATCGCTTCTTTCGTTCAAGTTTGACGAAGGGTCACCCAACCCTTATGTCAACATCCGCCCTTTACGACACTCCAGAAAACGTGGCGGCGCAGGCCCAATGGCTGAAGGCGAGGCACTACCCCGTGGCTGGATTTGAGATAGGGGAAGAATCGGATGGGCAGGTTGTCTCGGCCGAGAATTATGCGGCCCTTTATATTCGAATGGCGGACTCCATACGTCACTCGTTTCCCAACGTCGAAATTGGTGGTCCATCCTTCCAAACAGTGTCACTGGACTTCAAGATGTTCCCATGCACCGATGACCCATGGCTTGCCCGCTTCGTCAAGTATCTACGTGACCGCAAACGGCTGGCAGACTATGCGTTCTGCTCATTCGAGTGGTACCCCTTCGATGACGTCAATCAGAATCCGGATCAACAATTGCCGCTAGGACCAGGGCTCCTTGCGGCGTCGGTTAATCGGATGAAACAAGTTGGGATGGGAGATATTCCCTGGATCGTCACGGAATATGGCTTTTCATCTTATGGAGCTGAAGCTGAAGTGGATCTTCCGGGCGCCATCTTCAATATGGACTGCGCGCTTACGACCTTACGCCTCGGAGGTCGGGCAAGCTTTCTCTACGGCCTTGAGCCGAACGAGCTGATTGAGGAGAAGCCGCCTGCCTTTGGGAATAACATGCTGTTCCTTAAAGATCTCGGCAATGCACGCCTCCCAACTTTCTATTCAGCCTGGTTGCTCAACACGGTCTTGTGCGCTGCGCAAGGAACGCACTCCTTACTTGGTTGCGAAGGCGAAACGGAGCAGATCGGTTGCTATCCAATCCGGCGACCTGACGGAAGCATTGAAGTTGCTCTGCTGAACCGCCTTCCCCAGCCCGCCGTCGTTGCGCTGCGCAGGACTACCAACAAGGCTAACTGGGATCGATGGGAATACTCTCCGAACCAATATCGCTGGCATGCCGACAAAGACGATGGCCGCCCGTCCCTGAACTCGCCTCCGAAACGAACATCTCTTCGAGGCAACGACTTGCATCTTCCCGGCTATTCGATCACAGTCCTTACGGAGCGACGATGACTGGTTGGACAAACCGAGCCTTGCTTGCTAAAATGAAACTCGTGAAAGCAGCTATTTGCCTTCTAGCAATTGTTGTGCTTGCCGGCTGCGGTAAGGGCACTGGGATAATGGGCGGCAATCCCTATGGGGGCGTATGGCGCGGGAAGTACGAGGATAGCCAGGGACCGCAAGGCGATGGCACCGTGCAGATCCAGGTTGATGCGATCGGAAATCTGAAGGGCCAGGGGCAACACAACGGTACCTACACAGACTTTGAATTTACGGGATCAGTGGACAAGTTCGGGAAATTCGAAGGGGTGATTACAGGAACGTACGCCGGGCCGTGGAGCGGCACACTCATGATCGATAAGGATGGGAGCCTAAGAGGCAAGCTAACCCAACCAAACAGTCCCAAATTCCCTAATTACATTGAGTTGAAACGGCCGTCGGATTGACGTGCCGCCCAAGAGCACTTGGGCGGCAGGTTTGTTTGTTAGCTTGAAGCGCGGAACGTGAGGTCGCGAATTAGTCGGACGCCAAACTCAGTGCCTGAATGAAGGTTCACGTTATTGAATTTAGAGGTGTCTTTTTGGGTCTGGCCAAAGAGGTATCCAAGCGCTCCGCCGATGATTGTGTCGGTTAGGAAGTTGCCTTTAGTGACTACCGAAAGAAGCGCGCCAGCGCCGGCACCAATTCCGACGAACTTTATGTTGTTGTCTTTGGAGGCGCTGTCCCTTGCGACTAATCGCCCATCGCGATTTTCAACACTCTTATCGTCCGTGCCGATCAAGACACCGTGCACATCAAAGTTTCGTCCGCCAGGCAATCGAACTCGATCAAATGCTAGGCTCAGAACTCCAGGCGCTTCGCTCGTCTTTGCCCGAGCCGCATCGACATGTCCTTCGATGACCGTGCCTTCTGGCAAACCTTGATAGCTGTCGCTGTTGTGGGTGCTTATCGTCGCTTCAAACTTGTCGCCTGCTACCGAACCGTCAGAGCTCAGGTCCGAATTGATCTTGACGGGAATTACCGTTCCCGAAGCCATGGTTGCCGTGGTGGTACGCATGGTAGGTACGGACTCCGTGACTTGCGTCGTGATCGAGACCATTTGGGCAGTCGCATTCCAATCAACGATTCCGCCTAGCGATTCGCTGACGAAGCGTAAGGGGACCATAACCCGGTCACCGATCATGGTGGCAGGGGAATCTAACAGGTATCCCTTTCCATCGATTTGGGCAAGGCGCTTTCCCACATGCATCGAGATATCGTGAGTTCCGTCCTTGGCGATAACAGTCTGGTTAGCGGAATCCCAACGCACTCTGGCACCCATTTTCTCGAAAACGCCTCTTAGAGGGACCATGACGTGGTTATTGACCATCGTCGGCTGGACGTCGGCGAATTGAACTGGATCGCCGTTGACCGTGACTTGGATTTCCTGTGCGGAGGCTGCATGGGCAGCCATTAAGGCAAGCAATGCCATTACATTTCTCATAAGGATTCTCCTCTTGTTTAACTGCCAGTAAGAGGGCCGTTGGTGGGGAGATGTTCCCTTTTGAGGTCGCCGAAACGGTATTGGAACTAGGATTTGGGAACCAGGAAACCCGGACCAATCGATCCAAAATCCAAAATCAGCCTTTTCCTATTAGTCCCGCTCGAAGTAGCAGCCAGCAGTCTTTGCGAGCGGCGCGTAGAGCGGATCGAAAGGTGTCACCGGCTCGCCAAGCGCGTCGCAGATTTGCTTGTTCATATCCAGCAGGAAATCCCTTGAGTAGCCTGGCCACATTTTCTGAATGGTTCCGTCGCGTAGCACGAGGGTTGAGAAAGCTGAGTTCGTCGCCTTGTAGGCGTGGATGACTTCGAGCTTCGAGTCGCCAAGCAGCGGGTCGGTCATCGCGTTGATCTTTGCCCATTTAGCGCCCTTTTTAGCATCGGCATCGATAACACCGATAAAGGAGACCTTGCCTTTGAACTTATCTCTCAAGTGGTTGAAGAGCGGCTGGGCATCGACACTGCACGGACAGCCATCCTTAATGAAGTAGAGGAAGACGGGGCCTTTGGCTACCATGTCGTCGAGCGAGACGGGCTTCTTGGCCACGTCTGTCACAAGGAACGGCGGCGCTACCCGGCGCGCCCATGCGCCGGTGATCGTTTCCATCTTCTTGGTCACCGCGTGGCGGGGGGCGAAGCCGGGGTCTGCCGGGGCGTGGGAGCCTAGCATTAGAAACACGCCAAAGCCTGCGCAAACGACTCCGATCGGCACGGTGAACTTGAGCAACTTCACTCCTAGAAGGTACCAGAAGTTAGTGCCTTGCTGGGCCCCGGACGCTTCTACTGGATTAGAGTCGCGCCCGAATCATTGGGCTGGGCTGGACGCTCAGCCTTGCATGGGTTTTGACAGTTTTGACACTGGTTTTGAAGGTTGATCGTTGCGTAGCGAGCCAGGAGCGCCAACGCCGTAACACGGCGTTTGCCCATCAAGCGTAGTAAAACTACTTTTGGGTACACAGCATTTTTAGGCAACAAATGCTTACACTCACCAAATGGGAGGTATGATTTAACGAGCAGGCGGGTGTCTACTTGAAACAGGAAAAAGTGGAAAACATAGTGAAAACCTGGTGAAAACAACGTGAATTTATCACTAAAAAGAACTAATTTCTACTTATTTGTGCACTAAATGCGGACATAATGAACTGTCTAGTAGACACTAGACGAAACGTTTGGTTTAGGGCGGGAACCTCCAAAGTTGTCGCCCACAAAGTGCAGAGCGGGGAAAGCGACGGGTTGCTGTCCATTTTTGGAGCTACTAACCTCTTCTGGAGGAAGGTAGGGGATTTGAACCCCTGAACCGGGTATACGGTTACTAATTTTGGAGATTAGCGCGATAAACCACTCTGCCAACCTTCCGTCCTGAAGAGTTATCCCCGAGCCTGATTTGTAGTCGCGGCAAGGAACTCTTCTATTATGGCCTACGCTTAGCACTCTTGCCACTTGTCTGCTAAAAACACAATAAATGCGTAGTAAAAATTTCCTTACTGGTTCTTTGAGCTTTGTGCGTCAAATATATTATTGCCCGCCGTTCTTGTTGAGTGCATAGACGCCAGGGGCGTCCGGTGCATAATAGTCGATGTGAGCCTTTTCAAAGGCATGCCAAGTACTCCAAGCCATGGTGACATTCTCCTTCCCGCTTCCTACGGAAAGTTCGGATTGGTTCCGAAATTGCCTCGCGTCCTTTGGCTGTTTCCACCCGTCTAACCAGGTGAACGCTTTTAGATTTGAACCGTGATTCTCTCTGGGAGGAGTAATCGCGGCGACTGCATGGGTGGGTGCCTCGCTAGTAACGAGCCTCACCCTTTAATTGTGACGGGGTGCACGGCTGATTCGCGTCCGGTTTTCGGCCGGATTGTTTCAGTACTTAAAAACCGGTTCTGAAAGACGCTTCCGGCAAGGCTTGTTTTTGTTCGCTAACTGTGTTATTGTCTTGATTGGCGGCATTTATGGCAATCGACGATTCTCTGAGACTGGTAATTAAACCCAACTCAAAAAGGGATCGCTCGTTGCTGCCCGATATGATTGACCAGTTAGAGGCTTTAACCCGGCTGTTGAAAGCCTTGTCGGACCGCGACACCACCACTTTCGAGGTTGTGTCGTTATCTACAAATTCGCCCCTTACGGCTGAATTAAGAGCGGTTGACAAGACTCGGTACACCACACGAAAGACAGTCGGTAAGAGTTCCGTGACGCATACACGGTATCGAGCCCTGACAAAGCCATCTACCCGGATCGTGCAAACGCTGGATGCTCTATCTGAGGACGCGCAGCTGCCGTCGTATGTGGACGCCTACGTTCTCTTACAGGCAAGAGAATTTGCAGACCAGCTCGTAAAAGCCAACTCCACTGCGTCAGTCAGTTACGCCGGCAAGACATACCAGGTAGACGAACGCCTGAAGCGGCTAATTGATTCTCGGCTAGGTGCTAAGCGCTTGGCATATGCGAGCTTTACGGGAATACTCGAACGCCTTAACGTGCATGGCAGTAAATGGAGCTTCACCATATTTCCGGTTGCTGGGCCGAGTCGGATACTGTGCAGGTTCGACAAAGACGACTTAGACGCTATAAAGGGACTGGTCAAGCAGACGGTTACAGTTAAGGGTTTAGGCGTATACGCAAGCAAATCCCCATGGCCCATTCAGTTGCGAGTGGAATCGATCCGGGCCAAACTGCCCGCGCCAGACAATGCATGGATCAATCTCCCGAATAGGATGCGCAACGATTGGGAGAACGCGAGTGCCACAGAGAAAGCTCTTCTAGATTTGGAGGCACTGGGTGCCTAGTGAGAATGTCTATATTGACGCTTGTCCCTGGATTAGTTTTTACAAGCCCGGCGAATTGAACCCCGAACAAGAATCAGGCATGAACAGCCTGTTCGCGGACGCAGAGTCTGGACATATCGTCGTCATTGGGTCTCACCTGATTTACATGCAAGTACTTAGCGTGTCTGCTGAGACCCTTGAGATAGCGTTCGACGGTCGAAAGGGGTTGCTTGTCCCGCTTGACGAAACGGTATCTGTTCGGGCGCGCCTGTTACAGAACGACTGTTTTAAGGCCACACGGAAAGCATTAGGCAGCGAGGATGCGGCGCACCTTGCAACGGCGGCTCTCATGGGGTGCAAAAAATTCGTGACTCTTGATAGGAAACGAAAGGACGGTCATTTATCCCCTTATGGGGACCGCCAAATACTTGAACCATTGCTTGGTTTATCTATCATCTTGCCCGAACAAATAGCTGGACAACCTGTGTTGCCGATGGAAGACTAGGTCCTTTTCGGCTTTGCTGCTTTCCACTCAGCATGACGAGCG
>JBBQMJ010000025.1:0-16472 GCA_038328815.1 Fimbriimonadales bacterium
AGCCACGAATTCAATTCGAACGATCAGGTTCAGCGATCTCGAACCACCATTCGCAACGCTCACGACCCGAGCCTCCGTAAATGGCCATTCGCGCGCCTTCATAGCATACGATTCGCAGGAATCCCGGACCAACCTTAACCCCCCAAATATACCAATCAGAAACGCGATTACGATGAAGTCGAATCCGCTGTTTTCAACAAGTGCCTGTAACACCGTAGAAGGAGAAATTGCCTTCCCAGTCAATAGGAAGTTCATCCATTCAATTATCATTCCCATCCATACAATGAGGAGCACGACATGCGCAGCAAATACCTGCTGCAGCATGCTCTTTGCGACCATTGCGTTGCGAGGTGGAGGTGGGAAGGCCGCCTTTGCAGAGGCTGCGGATTCATTAGCCATAGGACAATTAGGGCCTCAAGAATGGCACCACTAATGCAATACGGACCCAGTTGGCGCCTAGGTGCAAGCTGATCAATTATTCACGGTCCGTGCGCCCGTCTCGCACGACATAAACCCGCCGCTCGCCGCCCGTCCGAGGGTCAAACTCGTAGGTGTAATCCTTCTTGAGTTCCTTCTTAGGCTTCCAAAGCCCAAATGAGAGAAGCCGCTTGAGCCATGCGAGGGAAAGCCTTGCATGGAACGCCGACTTCTTCTTCCCGAGGACATCTGCCTTGTGCACAGCTGCCGAAATGATGGAGCCGACATCGCCCTCTCTGGCGAGCGTGTGGATCTCGTGGTACGCGTCGGTCGCTGGGTCGTAGACTTCACCGCGATCGCTCGCTAGCTCGGCTTCAACAGCCGCCAGTTTCGGATCCTTTACTGCCTTTTCTTCAGCCATTGGTCTCCCATCCATCCGACGCAAGCAAGCACAAGCTCGTTCTAGGGCAACTCCAAGGACCTAGGACCACGGCATAATCAAGCCATGGACATCAAGTTCGCCGATCAAGAGGTTCGGCTCCGAGTCTACAAGTTGCTTCTCGACACCGGGAGCATGCCAAAGATTGCCGATCTGGCATCTTCGCTTAAGCCTGCCAGTCGAAGAAATCAACGCCTCTCTAAAGCGGATCTATGCCGCCAAAGCACTTGCCCTAATGGCTGAAAGCGGCGAGATTCTCATGGCCTCACCTTGGTCCGCCGTGCCAACCAGTTACGTCGTTGAAGCTGGCGGTAGAAGGTGGTGGGCAAGCTGTGCCTGGGATGCTCTGGCGATACCGGCCGCCATGCACATGCCAGGATCGATTGCCGCTTCCTGCGCTTGCTGCGGGGAAGCGATGAGCGCCGAGGTTGACAACAGGCGGCTTCTAAGCGGCGCGGGCGTCGTCCACATCGCCTTCCCTGCCAAACAATGGTGGGACGATATCCATTTCACCTGACGAACCATGCTCCCCTTCCGGTCGGAAGAACACGTGGATCGCTGGTGCAGCCAGTGGCACCAACCCAAGGGCGGCCTGATGAGCCTGGATACTTGCACTAAGCTCGCCTTCGATTGGTACCACGATCGCCTTTCGCCGCAAGTCGGCAGAAGAGGCAAAGGCTATTCTCACAAATTTCGGCTTGACCGATCCGTTTTGGAGTCTAGGGTGAAAACCCGGATTCTCGGACGCCCGAAACGAACTCTTCGGCGGCTACGCCAGATTCCTTACCCATGAAATTGCAACGTAAACTGGCGAGGCAGCGCATCCATTAGTGACCGAATGAGTTATTTGCAGCGGCTCCGCACAGTTATTTTCGCCATATTGACCTTGGTGGCGGTAGCCGCCAAGGCCCAGAACTACACGACCCAAATATTTGATACTCAGGCCGTCATTCGGCAGGATCGCACCGTGGAATTCACGGAGGAAATCCACGTTACGTTCCTTCATCCCCAACACGGGATCATCAGAAAGATTCCTGTCCGCACTCAGGGAAATAATGGCGTGCGCGTCGTCCACCTAACAGTGACCGGAGTTGAATGCGCGCTTGGCGGCGGAAACTACGAATCAGCGACCTTCGACGAAAGCGACGATGCGGACCTAACTCTCAAAATCGGTGAGCCAACTAAGGAAATCTCAGGGGTTGCATTCTATCGCATCAAATACTCGGTCGAAGGAGCCATCACAGACCACGACTCCCAAACCGTAAACACACCGCCAGTCGAATTCTACTGGAATATGATCCCAGCACATTGGGCGACGGCCATTGACAAAGCTACGTTTTCGGTTATCTTCCCGCACCTAAATGGGCCTTCCATTACACGTATCTTTATAGGGTCGGCTGGAAGCAAAAGCCACGTTGACCTGACAAATTCAGATAGCAATCCTCATCAAGACGAAGGGATTCTCGGGCTGTACAAAGGGGATGAGATCTTCGGGCAGGCTACCCGCCAGCTTGGCGCGAACGATGGGATGACCGTCGTCCTTGGAATGCCTAGCGGAACTGTTGCTCCGCCACCTGCGGGAACTGAAAACGGCGCTTATATGGAGCACTCGCTCTTCCCCATCAACAGCCCATTTGCTTTCTACCCGCCCTTTATCCCAGTGGGTCTCTTCGCCTTGATCTACGCCAAGCGATTGAAAATCCGTAGGCGAAAGGTGACTGTAGCCTTCGAAGCGCCGGCTGATTTGAGCATGCTCGAAGCCGGCTCCTTGGCCCATGGAACGGTTTCCCCCCGAGACTTCGTTGCTGCGGTTGTTTCCCTCGCTCAGCTGAAAATGTGGATGCTCGTCCACAGCCCCGACAACAAGTCATTTTCGATCGAATTCATCCCGCCAAAGCTCGGTGTAGATCCAAACGCGCCACTTCGTGATTTCCTGGATCGGCCGCTTCTGCCGATGGACCAGGATCTCTATGATGCCCTGCGCACCTTCGCGCCTCTTGTATCTCCTCAGAATTTGAAGGGCAATTTCGCACCCTCCTTTGCTAGGCTTCGCGCCGACACAGGGGTAACCCTGGCCATGAAGAAGTACCTTTACTCCGCCACCGACACGAGAGGTGGAATGGGGTGTTTCTTCGTCCTGCTTTTGGTTGCCGGAGTCTTTGTTGGCAAGTTGCTTGGAACTTGGTTCGTTGCCGGCGCCTTTCTGGCGCTTATCCTTCAAATCGTACTCATGTGCCTTACAAGCACGCTGACCGATACGGGTTATGCAGCCAAGGACCAGCTACTTGGTTTGAAGGAATTCATCACACGTTCTTACAAGCGCGAGCTTAATTACTTCGCGAAGACAGATTTCAACCAGGCTCTCTACGACCGCCTCCTTCCCTACGCGATCATTTTCAACGCGGTCACGCAATGGACGCAGGCTTTTGAAGGGATTGAATTGACACCACCGGACTGGTATGTGGGATACGATCCCACAGCTGGATTTTGGTACGACCAATTCGGTAATGACTCAGATGGTTTTAACAATACGTTCATGCCAGCGGCGACCACAAACTATGGCTCAGGCGGCGACTTCTCGTCCGGCGATTCCGGCTTCTCTGGCGGAGGATCGGATGGCGGCGGCGGAGGGGGCGGCGGTGACAGTTGGTAGCTTGCGTTAAATAACGTCGAAAACCCTCGGCATAGCGCGTACGTTCGCTGTATGCTGTATCCAGTCGTGCACACCGAGTGGTTTGAAAACATCTTCGGAGAAGGGTGGAGAGATCCCTCCGAAGACATACAGCGCCTCGCGATTTACATCGTCGCCTCTGTCGGTTCGGCACTTGGCGTCGTAGCGGCGGGCTATGGGCTGTATGAGCTTCGCGCCCAGCAAACCGAGATTTACATTACGCTGGCCATGCTATTCGGGGGCCTGCTCCTTGCATATCCCAGCATCAAGTTCCTTAAGGGCGAATCACGCTTATGGGAATTCGGTTACATTGATGCCGAGCAAGTAGTCACAAGCGGTTTCATGCTTGGATTTGCCTTCCTCTTCATTGGCGCGCTTGGCGCAGAAATAGGGGCGATTGCCATCGTCTTCATGACTGTATCGGTCGGCCTTGGTTTGGCGCTACTCCTGCTCTCCCTGATCCTTGGTTTCATCTGCGCACACTGGCATAAGTTGCCGTGGGCGAAGACCGTGTGGCATGACGTCCTGATCGAAGAGCGATACGCCATGGATAAGATGGCCCAGAAGATCCCCAACCACCCTTCCCCGTCGGAAGATGGCTTCACTCCATGTGTGCGGGTTCGCACTTCTAAGGGCGAGTACTACGAGCTCACCTGCACACACGAGGCTTACCGAATGGCGAAGCCAGGCAGCAAGGGATTGGCCAGACTCATCAAATACCGAGTGATGGCGTTCGAGCGCAATACCTAAGGGCTGGAGCCTCAAAGAGGTACAACGGCCTTATGGTCATCGAAGGATTAAACACAATCTGGTGTCAGGCAAGCAGCATGGACCGGTCCATTGCTTTTTATCAGGACACCCTTGGCCTGAAAGCTGATTTCACCAGCCCTTATTGGTCTCAATTCACGATTGGGAGCATCACTCTTGGGCTCCACCCTTCGCTGGACGGCGAGACCCCGCCCCACGGAATCTATAAAAAAGGGTGGTTCATCGGGCTGAAGGTAGACGACATCAGGGCCTTTCGCGCGATCCTCGAGGCTAGCGATACGACGATTCATGGCGACTACCATGATATTCCTGGCGGCGTCGTGCTGGACTTTGCCGACCCCGATGGCAACGTGCTGGAGGCCTTTCAGGCCGGCCTAACTGAGAAAGACCTGGCATAACTTTTGGCCTAAGGGCCATGGCCAAATTGAGGAAGCTGGAAGCAGTGGTTTTGTGCAAGACAGGCCTTCCCTGACGAATATAGGTCTTAGCAGCCAGAAGAGAACTAGGGAACACACCAGTTTTGATGTACGTTAGAAGTGATACAAGCCCTCTTACCAGTGAGGGTTTATGGATTCCGACCAAGGAGGTAACTGTGATGATCAACCGCGACCGAGCTTGGAGACGGCGAAAAACCCGTCTAATTGTGTTAAAGATCAGGGACACCAAAAATTGGCTCTTCCGCCAGTTGGGCGCCGACGATGCTCAAGGCAAACCGCCCGAGGAGCGAAAGAAACACAAGCCAGGAAAGCTCACGCGAGCACAGCATCTTCGACAGAGTTGGAGCCTAAACCAAGAGTTGGCCGATGGCTTTCAGCCCTAAGACCTAGGTCGGGCAAAGTGCCCGACCATTACTCGCCTTGCGGCGGCAGACCGAGTTCATCGGCCTGCCGCCGATTCATTTGATGACGATTTGGGGCCTAGAACCCTAATAGCAAGTCACAAGTAAGAACAAGTACACTTGCTTTTCAAGTTCAACTAGGACTTAACCATTAATGCGATCGCTTCACTATCTGACCGTACAGGATGTTCTTTGGATTAACCTCCAAGTCACAAAAAAGGTTCAGCACTTCAGCTTTGCGAAGCTGGAAGAAGCGACCTTTTTCCAGTACGCCTATGGCGAAAACAAGAGTCTTCTCCAACAGGCTTCGCGCTTTCTCTCCGGATTTGGACGTCTGCATCCTTTCGAAGCTGGTAACAAAGAAACTGCCTTCGTGGGCGCCCTCGCTTTTCTGACGATCAATGGAAAGAAGCTTCAGTTGACGGATGACAGCGCTCCGAAATGGCTTGAAACCTCGCAGTCCAAGCAGAAATCGGGCGAAGAGGCCTTTTCCGAAATCACTTCTGACGACGACAACGTGCATCACGATGGCAAGCCTAATGTGCGCGGCGCAATTGAAGCTGTTCTCGCGCAATTCCCGAGCACGATCTCAGCGTTGTCCGAAGATAAAGCCACTGTCGCTTAAATTCATGGCTTCCCTTTAAATGTTCGTTAAGGATCATGCGCCGATTCGCGCAAGAAACGCGACTTGCGCCATCCTCTCGGCTCCCGAGAATATCTTTTGTAACCAAAACGGTTGCAAATGCATCATGTCGCATTTAAAAAACAACCTATGGGGAAATCATGACAGTAATGGAAGTAGAGAGGCTCGCGGAATCGATTCAAGGTTGTACTCACCACATCATTCGATCTCTCCCTAGGGAATGACAGAGACTTGATGGCTGTGAAGATTGCTTTGGAACGGAGGGGATGCCTTGTCCGACGAAGCGACAGCATGCCGATGACTCTCACAATCGCGCCTGGCACAAAAGCAGCGAACCGCGCTTAGTGAGGAATTTTGCTGCGTGCGTAGGCCGCACTTCGCTCAACCCAGTAGGTAAACGAATCGAAGTTATCTAGAACTTCTCGCGGCATCTTCACATATTCGCGCATTGGATCCGCATTGGGATCTGGGATGAGTGGCCCAGCGCCAGGAAGAGCCATGGCAGCAGGAAGATCCTCAGGTGATAATTTGAGGCCGATCTCCTCGTCGTAGAGGAAGGCAAACATCTTTTCGCCCGTGTAGATGCCCATCCCGCCAAACATGCGTCTGGCGCGAACATCGTAGGCCTCGGCGGCCCGCATCATTTGCTCATATCGAATCGGTCGGTAAACCATTTCGGGTGCTTGGAACTTCAGGATTGAGCCGTACGCGAAAAGCTTGAAAATCTCTTCGGCAAGAAATGAAGTTTACCCCGTGAATCCGTCTTTGCGCTTGCTGTGGTAGGTGAAAAGTGACTGGTGGCGGGTGACGGGCCGGAACCTCGTAAGAATACTTAACCATTGCCTCTAGACAATGGCAACTTTGAGACCTATCACACGTGACTTTTCACCCGTCAATTTTCACTCGTCACGCCCCCAGAAAGGTACTGTTATTCCATGGACCCCAAGCGGCTCGTCATCATCGACGGGTACAGCCTTCTCTATCGTGCTTTTTTCGCCACCAGGTTCCTCAGCACCGCTGACGGAAGACCCACCAACGCGCTTTACGGGTTCACCAGCATGCTCTTCAACTTGCTTGAAAGCACGAAGCCTGCAGCAATCGTGGTGGCGCTGGACGCTCCGGGCAAGACCTTTCGGCACACCGAATATGCCGAATACAAGGGGACGCGAAGGGAAACGGCGGACGAGTTAAAGGCCCAGTTCCCAATCGCGCGGGACCTGATTGCTGCCCTCGGCATTCCGTCGATCGAAGTAACCGGCTTCGAGGCGGACGATGTTGTTGGGACGATTAGCCGCCTGGGTGAACAAAACGGGTACCTCACCACGATCGTTACTGGTGACCTAGACGCTCTACAACTCGTTGATGATGCGGTTTCGGTGTTGACGATGCGCCAGGGCGTAACTGATACCGTGACTTATAGTCCCGCAGGCGTGGTTGAAAGATATGGTTTTGGACCGGTTAACATCCCTGATTACAAGGCAATTGTAGGCGACACAAGCGACAATATCCCCGGCGTGCCGGGAATCGGCGCCAAAGGCGCTTCAGACCTCATCCAGAAATGGGGGACGATCGAGAACATTCTGGAGAACTTCGCACAGGTCGAGCCCAAGTATCAGAAGAAGATCGAAGGTAACCAGGATCAAATGCGCACGTCGAAGTGGCTTGCCACCATCGACTGCAAGGTGCCCCTCGAATACGATTTCAAGCCATTTCTACTGAATCAGGAGCAGCTTCTAAAGGCTCAAGAGATGTTCGAATGGCTGGAATTCAGGAGCCTGGCTCGCCGCGCGCCGATTGTTTTTGGCCGCTATTTGGAAGGTTCGGCGAGCTTTGATGCGCCAACCGAAGTGATCAACGAGCAGCTTGAGGTGAAGCTTGAGAGGCTCAACGAATACTCGGCTCTTGCAGCCTTTGTCGGCGAGCAGCCATTTTCAATCTTCTTCAGCTCGCCGGTCGGGCGTGATTTGTTCGAGGAGACCGAGCGGTTAGCATTTGTGGCGGTCGGCACGAATGTGCGGGAGTCGCCGGAAGCCGACGCCCTTAAATTATTAAAGGAGAAGCCAGACCAGGCGATCCTTCACGATGCGAAGCTGCACTATCGCCGGCTTGAGGAGCAAATACCGCCGCCTCTTTTTGACACCATGTTGGCCGGCTATGTCCTTCAGTCGGGGCGCTCTGCTTACGCGCTTCGTGATCTTGTCCAGGGTTACTTGGAGATTCAACCCCCTACAAAGGCTGAAGAGATGGCGGCGGCCCTGTATCTACTGAAAGACAAGCTGGCAGACAGATTGGAAAGAGAGGGCCAAACGCGGGTGCTTGCCGAGATCGAGATTCCCCTCATCCAAATCCTCGCCCGAATGGAGGGGTATGGCTTTTGTGTCTCAAGGGACATGCTTCGGGAGTTCTCAGCGACTCTGGAAGGTGCAATTGAAAGAACGACCGCGACGATCTATGAGCTGGCCGGGCAGACATTTACGATTGGCTCGCCGAAACAGCTTGGCGAAGTCCTTTTCGACAAGCTGAAGATCCCTGGCAACCAAATGACCAAGACGGGCTATGCCACCGGCGCCGAAGTCCTACAGTTGCTTGCTGCTGAATACCCCATTTGCGCCGAGGTGATGAACTGGCGAGAGCTGAGCAAACTCAAGTCGACCTACGCAGATTCTCTGGATAAACTCATCCAGGCAGACGGGCGAATCCATACAACTTACAACCAAACAACTGCTGCCACAGGTCGCCTTTCATCCATCGATCCGAACCTACAGAACATCCCCGTAAGAACGGAGTTGGGACGAAGTATTAGGCAGGCTTTTAGTGCCGCAGAGGGCTATTCCCTACTTTCGCTCGACTACTCCCAGATCGAACTTCGCATCCTTGCCCACATGTGTTCTGACGAGGCGCTGGTCGAAGCATTTGCTCAGCGCGTTGATGTTCACACGGTCACTGCGCAGCGTGTGTTTGGAATCGGCAACGAAGCGCCCTCCAAAGAGCAGCGTCGTTTGGCGAAGATGCTCAATTACGCGGTGCTCTATGGAGTGACGGGCTTTGGGCTTGCGCAGCAGTTAGGGGGCGGGTTCTCGGTATCCGAGGCGAAGGCGCTCATCGACCAGTACTTCGAGCGATTCCCGAAGGTGAAGGATTACACGACTTCGATTGTTGCAGAGGCGCGAGCCAAAGGATTTACAACCACTCTGACCGGAAGAAGGCGCTACTTTCCGGATATTCACGCCGCGAAGATCACCGAACGCCAGTATGCGGAGCGGCAGGCCATGAACGCTCCCATCCAGGGAACGGCCTCGGACATGATCAAGCTGGCGATGATCAATATTGATAAGAGGCTGATTGGGCGTAAGAGTCGGATGCTTTTGAACGTGCACGATGAACTTGTTTTTGAACTGGCGGCGGGTGAAGATGATTTGATCGAGCCGATTCGAAGCGATATGGAAGTCGCCCTCCCGCTGAACGTGCCCGTTGAAGTGGATGCAAAGGTCGGTCGCAACTGGAACGAGATGACGGCGCTAGACCGACAGCTCCTCAATACTTAACACTTAATTCTTGGCCCGACCTGGGTAGTCTCAACCCCATGATTGCCGTCGTGTTCCCCGGCCAGGGTTCGCAGAAACCGGGCATGGGCGCGGACTTCTTTGAGACTCCGGCCGCTGCCGAGATCGTCGAAGAAATCGAAGAAGCTACCGGTTTCGACGTACGCATGCTTTGCCTCGAACTCGACGAAGAGGTCCTTCGCCAAACAGAGAACGCACAAATGGCCTTATTCGCCTGCGGACTGATGGCGAAGGCGTGTCTGCCCATTAGGGCCCAGGTACTCGCCGGGCACTCCATCGGCGAGTACGCCGCGTTAACTGCTGCGGGAGCTATATCCGTAGGCGATGGAGCGCGCCTCGTTCAGAAGCGAGGTGAACTTATGGCAACGAGCGGCGCCGACCGGCCGGGAGGAATGGCGGCCGTCCTTGGACTTGAACGGGCTGAAATTGAAAAGGTCTGCGCCACCGTGACTGATGGAGTGGTGGTCGTGGCGAACGACAACTGCCCGGGGCAACTGGTCATCAGCGGAGACTTGGCGGCTGTCCAAGCGGCCGCACCGCTACTCACTGAAGCCGGCGCAAAGCGCGTCATTCCGCTTAACGTCAGCGGCGCTTTCCATAGTCCCTTGATGGAGGACTCCGCGAAGGAAATGCGGAAGGCTCTGGATCAAGTTGAGTTCCGGCGGAGCCAGATCAGGGTCGTATCAAATGTAACTTCCGAGTCCAACGATGACCCAGCCAAGTGGCCCCAGCTTCTCGAAGATCAGTTGAGAAGCCCCGTTCGCTGGACCGAGTCAATCCAGAATATGATTGCAGCAGGCGTCACGACGTTCATTGAATGCGGCGGCGGCGAAGTCCTCTCCGGTCTGATACGGAGAATCAATAGGGACGTTAAGACGCTATCCGTAGGCGATTCAGCCTCACTTGAAAAAACAATCTCAGAACTCGCCGCCACCTCAACTCCGTAGCCCCGCCATACCAAAACCATGAGATTCAAAGACCAAGTCGTTATCGTCACCGGAGCCAGCAGAGGCATCGGTAAGGAAATCGCCGTGGCATTCGCGGCGGAAGGTGCGAAGGTTGCCTGCGTTGCGACAACTCAGGCGGGCGCCCAGGCGACTGCAGACCAGCTCCCGGGAGCGAAGGGATATGCATGCGATGTCAGTGACTCAGCATCGGTCGAACAGCTACTTGCCGATATTGACCAGGATTTCGGCACGCCCTCCGTCCTCGTCAACAACGCTGGCATCACTCGCGACACCCTGATGCTTCGGATGAAGGAAGAGGACTGGGACCGAGTCATCGACGTCAACCTTAAAGGCTCATGGCTTTGCATCAAGGCGGCTTCGAAACCCATGATGAAGGCGAGGTACGGGCGCATCATTAATCTGTCCAGCGTCATTGGGCTTCACGGCGGCGCGGGCCAGACTAATTACGCTGCGAGCAAGGCTGGGCTTGTCGGGCTGACGATGGCGGTGGCAAAGGAGTTTGGTTCTCGAGGAATCACCTGCAACGCGGTCGCGCCAGGGTTTATTGAATCTGAAATGACTGCTGAACTGCCTCCTGAATTTAAGGAACATGTGGTTAAGAACGCACCTGCCGGTCGACTTGGGACAGCAACGGACGTAGCCAGCGCTGTTCTATTTCTCGCTTCACGCGAAGCCGCTTATATCACTGGTCAAACCTTGACCGTCGATGGTGGGCTCTTCCTTTGATATGCGTCTGAGAGCAACTTTCTCTTACCTGACCATTTTATGGCCCTAAGCCCAAACAGGAATGGCTGAAACGAGGTAACTTAATCGCCATGTCAGAGGACATTCTGAATCGAGTAAAGAAGGTCACCGTTGAAGAGTTGGGAGTCAAGGAGGAGGAAGTGACGGAAGCGTCATCCTTCACCGAGGATCTCGGCGCAGATTCGCTCGACGTTGTCGAGCTTGTCATGGCTCTTGAGGATGAATTTGGCATCGACATTCCCGATGAGGAAGTCGGTGAGATCAAGACCGTGGGCGACGCGGTCACGTACATCACCAAGAAGTCAGCGTGAGTGATCGACCCGTTCCATCTGGGCGGGTCGTTGTCACCGGCCTAGGGGCCGTAACGCCCTTAGGAACTGGCGTAGACGTCTTTTGGCCCAGAATGCTTGCAGGGGAATCGGGTATCGACCGAATCACCCTGATGGACGTCAGCGAGTACACCACCCAAATCGCTGGCGAGGTCAAAGACTTTAACGCCGAAGACTGGCTGGACAAGAAAGAAGCCCGACGCATCGACCGTTTTATTGCGTTTGGCGTTGCCGCAGCCACAATGGCGCTACAGGATTCCGGGATCGACAAGGATCCGATTGCCGATGATTTTGGCGTTCTAATCGGCTCCGGCATCGGTGGACTTACCTATCTGGGCGAACAGCATCGCCGCCAGATTGAAGGCGGTCCTGGCAAAGTTTCTCCGTTCCTAGTTCCCTACATGATCCCAGACATGGCTTCGGGCTATGCATCGATCGTGCACGGCTTAAAGGGGCCAAACACTTGTGTCGTCACTGCGTGCGCCACCGGCGCGAACGCAATCGGCGATGCCTATCACATCATTAAGCGGGGCGACGCGATTGCCATGCTAGCCGGCGGCGCCGAGGCGCCGATCAACGAACTGGGTATGGGCGGGTTCTGCGCAGCCCGCGCGATGACCAATCGCAACGACGATCCTCATCATGCCTCCAGGCCATTCGATCTGAATCGCGATGGTTTTGTCATTGCCGAAGGCTCGGCAGTCCTGGTTTTAGAAGATTACGATCACGCCAAGGCACGAGGCGCGAAGATTTACGGCGAGGTTGTCGGCTACGGAATGAGTGGCGACGCTTTCCACCTCACGCAACCTGCGCCTGGCGGCGACGGCGCGATCCGATCTATGAAGATGGCCCTGCGCACGGCAAAGATGGAGCCTTCCCAAATCGGCTACATCAACGCCCATGGGACTTCGACTTACTTCAACGACAAGGGCGAGACGATGGCGATCAAAGCAGTCTTTGAAGGCGGAGTGCCGCCAGTGAGCAGCACGAAGTCGATGATTGGGCACACACTGGGAGCTGCCGGAGCGGTCGAAGCACTGATCTGCCTGCTGGCTATGCGCGACGGAATTCTGCCAGCCACGATGAACTACGAGACGCCTGATCCTGAATGCGACCTGGATTACATTCCAAACAAGGCTCGGAAACTGCAGGTGGATACCTGCCTCTCCAACTCATTCGGCTTCGGCGGCCACAACGTCTCGCTAATTCTGAAGAAGCTATAGAGTGCGGGCGATTCCTTCGCCGCTTTCACCCTTTGGACTGACGTGACAACTGATGAGTTCAAATCACCTCAATGGCCGATTTGAAACAGTCGGCGATCTCGCCGATTGGCTCGACCAAGTTACTGAGGATTAGCAATTCCGACCCGTCACCCGTCACTCGTCACTCGTCACCTATTTGAATGCTCGACGAACGCATCCAAGAATTCCTCGATATGCTGGCCGCGAAGCGGTCACCCAACACGGTGCGTTCGTATGGCTCCGACCTCGCCCAGCTAGCCGCCCATCTTGAGGGGAGCATTGAGCGGCTAACACCGGTGGTCCTACGCGGCTACCTTCGCAAGTACGCTCCTGAACCGATAACCCGGGCCAGGAAGCTGTCCAGCCTCAGGTCTTTCGTCAAGTTCCTCCGCCAAACCGGACACCTGGCAGTTGACCCGACCGAGAGTCTGGAAGCGCCCATCCACCGCCGCAATCTACCCAAATCGTTGAGCCACCGAGAGACCACCGACCTGCTTGATCAACCTTTGGACGGCAGGACGCCCCTGCGCGACCGGGCAATGCTCGAGTTGATCTATTCCGCCGGCCTCCGCGCCTCCGAGGTGGTTTCCATTGATCTCCAAGACCTGAGTTCAGGGGAGGACAGCATAATCGTCCGCGGCAAAGGCAGCAAGGACCGGGTTGTCATCTTCGGACACACGTGCCGGTCTACTCTACTTGACTACGTTGCCTCTGAGCGAGTGAGGCCTCTTGAAGGAGACGCGCTGTTTACGAACCCGAAAGGCGGGAGGCTCAGCACGCGATCGCTGCAAACCGTGGCCAACAAGTGGGCGAAACGGGTCGGCCTCCCGCCAGGCGTCTCTCCCCACACGCTCCGCCATTCCTTTGCAACGCATCTCCTTGACGGTGGCGCGGACTTGAAATCGGTGCAACAACTCCTGGGCCATGAAAGCCTTGCGACTACTCAGATCTACACTCACGTCAGCATCGAGCGCCTGAAGGAAACAGTCCGCACCGCCCACCCGAAGAGCAAAGGTAATTAGCAGCGGGAGGGACGAGGGTTGTCGCTACCGCGCCTCTTTCGCTACTTTTCCCCTGGCAACACGATTCCCCGAAGGATAAACTTCTGCGCCAGCAGGAACACCACCAACGTTGGAATAGCAGCGACCGTCAGTGCAGCCATCATCACCGACTTCGGTGCGCTGCCTTGAAGCTGGAATATCCAGACCATCAGTGTCCAAATCGAACGGTTCTGTGCAACCAGGAACGCGTACATGAACGCCCCGTAGGCTCCCATGAAAGCCAATAGCGCCATGTAACCGAGAACCGGACCGCTGAGGGGTATCGCCACCTTGCGCATCAACGTCGTTTCCTTCGCCCCGTCGATTTCCGCCGCTTCGTAAAGCTCCTTTGGCAAGGAGTCAAAGAAGCCCTTCAGCAGGAAGATCATATAGCCTGATGCCGCCGTCGGCAGGACCAAAGCGGCAAAGGTGTTTAACAGCCCTAAGTTCTTCAAGAGAAGGAACGACGGGATCATGGCCACTTCGGCGGGGAACGCCATGGTGGCTAGGAGGAAGAGCAATATCTTCATGGACGCCTTAATCGGGTAGCGAGACAAGGCGTACGCTGCCAGCGGGTTCACGGTGAGTTGAAGCAAAACGGCAAGGGCGCAGAAGATGAAGGTGTTCACCAAAACCCTGCCATTTAGCAGGATGTAGCTGAGCACGTAAGTCAGGTTCCGTGACGCAAACTCTGCCTTGATCGAGGTGGCGTTGGCGGCTACGTACGACTTCTCAAATGCGGCAATTGGCAAAGCCCCCCGACCCCACATCATCTCCACCGAATTGCTCACCATGGCTGCCGGGGGCGGGCCAGGCGTCGCCTTCGTGAATGCATGGAGCTTGAACCGGTCCGGGAGCCGCGTGGCCACAAACTCGTCGAGCTCGGTTCCACTTGAAGGAGTCGTCAACTCTTCGAACGTCTTGGCCGTCCCCGCGACCGAACGAGGCACCTGATCGAACTGGTTCTTGGTCTTGGCAAGCATGAAGAGTTGGAAGAGACGATCTTCGCGGATCGGTATTCGGAACTGAGCTGGAAGGCTTGCCTTGAACTCTAGCCATTCCAAATACTTGCGATCCCTCACCGGCTGCCAAACTTTCTGCTCAAGTAGCTCCGGGGGCACGACCACTTGTTGAAGGGCACCGTTCTGCTCCGAGTACGCCTGGTTCAGCTCGTCTATATTCTTGTATCGCTTGCTTAGCCAATCCTGGTAGCGCTTCACAAGGCGGCCAGTTACTTGGCTTGGCGCCGTTCGAAATCCGGCGGTCCAGAAGTCGAGAGGGAGCTTCATCAGGAACTGCTCGTAGGCTTGAACCTCTTCAGAACTTGCCGATGCGCCAATGCGGGTGCTTGCGATCTGCGGCATGTCGCCTGCGTACTTGTCCTCGAGATACTTCTCGAAGAGGCCGCTTGGGTCCGGTTTTCCCTTTATGTCCTTGCCTTCCATATTTGTGAAGTAGGCAGGCACTATGCGGTTATCGTCTTGGTCACTTGGACCCTTAAGGCCCGTTCCGACCATTAGCAGAAAGGGATAGAGGGTGGTCACCGCGCCTAGGCTGAGGAGTAGATAGACGCATAGCATGGCAAGCCGCGCCCTTGGCCTCTTCCTCCCAACCTTCCCTACCAGGCTCATCTCCCTTCGAGCATAGGGCACGCAAGAGTGCTAGCTGTAAGAAATACGTGAAACACAGTATTTTTACTAGCATATCCTGTTCGGAATACCTGGAAAGAAGCCAGTGTTGTTTGCAGGTATTCGCATTGGAGAAGCCAAGGGAAGGGCTTCCTTGCGAAGGGTTTAAACACGGAGGAAACGCAAAATGTCTTTTAGGATTAACACGAATGTAACGGCGCTCAACGCCTTACGCAATCTTGGTAACAACAGTGATATGTTGAGCCAATCGATTACCCGACTTTCGACGGGTCTTCGAATCAACTCGGCAGCCGACGATCCCGCCGGCCTCATCATCTCTGAAAAGTACAAGGCGCAGATCGGCGGCTTGGACCAGGCGATTAAGAATTCACAGGACGGCGTGAACTACGCGAAGACGGCCGATGGCGCTCTTCAAGAAGTTAGCGGCCTCTTGCTCACCGCTCGAAGCCTTGCGGTTGCGGCTGCCAATACCGGCGCCCTCAGCGCTTCGGCCATCCAGGCAGATCAGAGCCAGCTCGCTTCGATCGCCGCTTCGATCACTCGTATCGCTCAGAGCACCCAGTTTGGTAGCAAGAAGCTTCTCGATGGTAGCTCCGGCGTTGTCGCGACGATCACAGACGCAACCAAGCTTTCCGCTCTTAACGTAGGCGGCACGTTTGCAGGCGTCGCACTATCAACGGCCAGTTCGGTTGGCATCCAGGTAACCCAGGCTGCCACACAGGCCCTCGTTGGTTCCAAGGCTCTTGCCTTTGCCACCACGACGATGGGTGTTGCCGGTTCGTTCTCGATCAATGGCAACACGTTTACCGCTGCTGCCACCGACACGGCTCAGCAGGTTGTCGACAGCATCAACCAGGCCAGCGCCCAAACGGGTGTTTTCGCGGTCTACGATGCTGCGAACACGCGAGTTGACTTGGTTACGTCGGCTTACGGTTCAACGCAGACGATCAACTTCACGGACGCCAATGGCGTGCTGCGACTTGGTGGTGCAGGTAGCACGACCGGTGTGACCGGAACCGACGCCCTTGGCATCATGACGGTCAACGCGACCACGTCGCTCTTCACGGGCTCCCGGAACGGCAAGGACGGCCTCTCGCTGACCGACGCCGACGGAAACTCGTTCGTCCTGACGCAGGGCGCCAACGTTGTGGCTGCCAACGCC
>JBBQMJ010000026.1:0-16233 GCA_038328815.1 Fimbriimonadales bacterium
CATCGTCATCGTCTCGGCGGAAAAACCACCTGGCGACCGTTCCGTGAACGGAGGTTGGCTTGTTATCGTTGTCTCGACCCAATCTCTCGCCCTGCTCTCCGCATTGTTGAGTGATCGTGTTCCATTGATTCTTGCCGCTGGCCTGTTCATGATGGGTAGCGCGACCTACCTGCTGCTCATTTCCCTGATCGTTTCCAGACTGATCCTAGCCAAAGTGGAAGCCGCCGATTTAGCACCGCCCTATTGGATCATGATGGGTGCCGCGGCAATTTCTTGCGTTGCAGGCGTGGAGCTCAATAAGCACTCGGGGGCATGGGGCTTCGATGTCAACGCTTTTCCCGTCCTCCAGGCATTCACCCTTCTCTTCTGGATGGTCGCCACGGCTTGGATCCCGCTGCTGGTCATCCTAGGCATTTGGAGACACGGAGTCAAGCGAGTGCCTCTCAAATATGAGCCCCAACTTTGGAGCATCGTGTTCCCTCTCGGCATGTATACGTTTGCATCTTTCTCGGTTGCTACCCAGTTCAAACTCCCGTTCATTCAGCCTATCGCCTTGGTTTTCTTACCTATCGCATGCCTAGCCTGGATATTGGTGTTCGGAGCGATGCTCATCGACTCATTTCGTGTCCTGATCCAGCCTACGACAACGGCATTTCCATCAGCGCGTGGACTGGTCCCTCAGGATAGCCAAGGCAAATGATCATGACTACTGATAGCCACCCACCCGTTCGAAGGTCGCCCAAACGATACGAAATCGTTATCGTCATCCGAGGTGACGAATTGTGACCATGCCTCGCCAGCAAGCAATCTCGTTCATCGCCGGAACCCTCGGCGCCCTGCTCGTCCTTGGCGGCATCACAATGGGTTCCGGCCAATTCAGCCGCTTCGATACACCCCTTGCCGCCTATGCCTTCGCGACGATCATCGCCGCTTTCGCCATTCTCTACAGGTATGCCATGTGGGTCCAGCGGCCGCCGACTTGGCGCTACTTTAAGAAGTCCTGGAAGCTGTTTCTTCGCCCAAAGTGGCTGCTGGCGAACCTTGTGCACTTGTTTCGGCTGCTCTTTGACAACATCGTCGCCCAGAAGTTCATTGGAGTGCGAAGCCGCCGGCGTTGGCTTGCTCATCTGTGCCTGGCCTGGGGGTGTCTTATTGCTTTTGCGATAACCTTCCCGCTAAGTTGGGGCTGGGTTCAATTCGGAGTCGCGGGACCGAACTACGTCGTGGAGTTCATGGGAATGCGGCAGTTCTCGTTTCCGCCTCACAGCTTCGTTGGTTTTATGTTTTTCAATGGTCTCAACTTCAGTGCCGTCTTTGTCCTGGTCGGCGTCGCGCTTGCAATGCACCGCCGCATTTATGACCAAGGCGCTATGGCCGTTCAATCCTTAGCCGCTGATATGGTGCCTCTGTTCATGCTGTTTGCGGTAGCAGTCACAGGCCTTATGCTCACCGCGAGCTACCGATTGATGGGCGGTGAGAATTTTGGCTTCCTATCCCTCCTGCATGCATTCACAGTGATCGTACTTCTTCTTTATATGCCCTTCGGCAAGTTGTTCCATGTCATCCAACGCCCTGCGCAACTCGGCGTTGCTTACTACAAAGAGGAAGGCAAGCGTGGGCCACAGGCTCTCTGTAAGGTCTCGGGTCTGCCATACCAATCCCAGATGCATCATGACGACCTCGTCGCGGTGATGAAGGAAGTCGGATTTGACTTTGGTGATCACCAGGACCTCTCGCCACAAGAAAAGCGAAAGCTCATCGCAGTCAACCAGGCCGCCAATCTAAGCGACCATCCCTACGCTGGATAGCACAACTATGGCAAACCTTCCAACTACCCTGGAGCGACTGGCTGAAGATTTCGGCCCGCACCTCAACTATGAGCCCACCGGAGGTTGGAAAGGGCGTGGAGAAGCCGAGAAGCTGGTAAAGACCCATTGCTGCTTCTGCGGCCAGCAATGCGGAATCCAGCTCAAGGTTCGCCAGAACCGCGTGATCGGCTTTGAGCCGTGGATGGAGTTCCCATTCAATCGGGGGAAGCTATGCCCGAAGGGCATCAAGCGGTACATGCAGAACAACCATCCCGACCGCCTGCTTGCACCCCTAAAGCGAGTTGAGGGCATCGGATTCGAGCCGATCGACTGGGAAGAGGCTTTCAACACGACGGTTGGCGCCATCAAGCGAATTCAGGCCGAGCACGGCAAGAACGCCGTAGCGATGCTTTCCGGCGTTTCACTTACGAACGAGAAGAGTTATCTCGTTGGGAAGTTTGCTCGCCTTGGGCTCGAGACAGCCGAACTCGATTACAACGGCAGGCTATGCATGGTCAGCGCGGGCGCTGGAAACAAGAGGGCATTCGGAATGGATCGTGCCGCAAATTCCTGGGACGATATCGTTGAAGCCGAGGTCATCTTGTGCGCAGGCGCGAATGTGGCCGAATGCTCACCTATCACCACCGACTACATTTGGCGAGCCCGTGACAAAGGCGCCAAGCTTATCATGGTGGACCCCAGGGTCACGCCTCTTGCCAGAACGTGCGACTTGCACCTTCCAGTGAGACCGGGCGCCGACTCCGCCCTCTTCAACGCCATGCTGCGGGTCCTGATCGAGGAAAAGCTGGTCAACCAGGAATTCGTTCAAAAGCACACAAGCGGTTGGGCGGAGGCAGAAAAGGCCGCCCTCGTACTGACGGTCGAAGAAGCCTCACGCATCAGCGGAGTCGAGACTGAAGACATCGTTAGAGCGGCCAAGATGTGGGGTGAGGCAAAGACAAGTTTCCTTCTCCACGCACGAGGCATCGAGCATCATACCAAAGGCGTCGACAACGTGGTTTCCTGCATCAATTTGGTGCTGGCCACCGGCCGCATTGGCCGCAAAGGGTGTGGGTACGGGACCATAACCGGACAAGGCAATGGTCAGGGTGGACGCGAGCACGGCCACAAATGCGATCAACTGCCAGGCAATCGCGACATCGAGAACCCGGAGCATCGGGCTTACATTTGCAAGGTTTGGGGAATCACCGACGACGAGTTGCCGCACAAGGGCCACACCGCGCAAGAGCTGATGGAGATGATCCACGAGGGCGAAGTGAAGGCACTGATCTCTATCTGCTTCAACCCGCTTGTCTCTCTGCCCGATTCCAACTACACTCGTGAGGCTCTTTCCCGACTGGAGCACTTCACCGCGATCGACTTCTTCCTGAGCGAGACCGCCCACCACGCCGACATCGTGATGGCGGGTTCGTTGCACGAGGAGGAGGAAGGCACCTCCACGAGCACGGAGGGACGCGTCATCAAGATCAATAAGGCTGTCGATCCCCCCGGAAAGGCAAGGACCGATACATCGATCCTATTAGAGATTGCCTCAAGGTTGGGCAGGGGCAAGTACTTCGACCATTTCAAGACCAGCGAGGACATCTTCAACGAGCTACGCGTGGCGAGCCACGGCGGGACCGCTGACTACTTCGGGATCACATATCAGCGGATCGTGGATGAGTTCGGCGTATTTTGGCCCTGTCCCGAAATCGGCCATCCCGGCACGCCGAGGCTATTCGAGGATCTGAAATTTCCGACCAACGACGGCAAGGCTCATTTCAATCCAATCACTTATCGGCCGAGCGCTGAGGAACCCGATGAGGAATTTCCCGTTATTCTGACGACGGGACGCATTGTCAGTCAGTACCTCAGCGGTACCCAGACCCGCCGCATCGGCGCCTTGGTTGACTTCAACCCCGAGCCTTACGTTGAGATCCACCCCACATTGGCCGCGCAGCACGGAATCAATAACGGCGATTGGATGGTCGTTGAGAGCCGCCGTGGATCAGTCACGCTGCGGGCCAAAGTCGTCACGACAATCCGGCCAGATACCATCTTCATTCCCTACCATTGGGCCGGGAAGAAGAGCGCGAACAATCTAACTAACCGAGCGCTGGATCCAGTGAGTAAAATCCCGGAGTTCAAGAAGTCCGTAGTTAGAATTCGCAAGGCTGAACCACCGGAGTCTCCTGTGGTTTAGCATTGAAGGCAATCCAATATAGCGCGTCGTCCCGCGCCGAGAGGCACCAAGCCCGGGAATCATAGGTGGCTATCCGAGCCACAATGTGTCAGGAGTGCAACTAAAGTGAAGTACGTGATCCTAATTGAGCCGCAAGTCGAAGCGGATTCACTGTTCGGTCCCCGATCTTCCGGGATGCGTTAGCCAGGGGTGAAACTGTCGAGGAGTGCCGTTCGAATATCGCTGAGGCGATGCAGGGTTGGATTGAAACTGCCGAGGCTCAGGGATGGCAAATACCTAAACCAGGAGCGCAGACGGGTGTGGTCGAGATTCGAGCATCATAAGATTCCTCCAGATGCGAAGAGCCCATATTGCCAAGAACGACATAGCCAAGAGTGGCCACAACGGGGTTTCTTCTCCCTATTAAAAAATTCTTGGCTGGCGGACTAGGATTCGAACCTAGATTGACGGCACCAAAAACCGATGTCCTACCCTTAGACGATCCGCCAGCGCGGGATTATTATACTTGGGGGAACGGTATTACGGTTTTAGGGTGTTGCGGTATTGAGGCCCTGATCAGGTTCGGGTGAAACCCCAATACCGCAATACCGTAACACCGCAATACCGTAATACCGAACTCCGCTCCATTCTATAATCCAACCATGAGCACCCTCACCAGCACCCAACGAGTCGAGCGATTGGCTAGCCAGCTTCGAGAAGACGGCATCGACGTCTATTTCGCTAACTCGCCAATCTCCATGGGCTACCTGCACGGCTTCTGGGAAGGCTCACACGAGCGGTTTCTGACCCTCGCCATAAGGTCAACAGGTGAAATAAGGCTCATCTGCCCCGCCCTTAGCAAAAACCAGGCTCTCCGTAGCGGCATCTCGGAGATCCAATCGTGGGAAGATGGCACCGACCCGATGCCCCTTTTCGCCAACCTTGCCGCCGACTGGAATCTCAAAAGCGCCATCCTAGCGGTCGATGACGACATGCCCGCGCAGATGCTCCTCAAGATGCAAGCTGTGCTACCCGCTGCTCTCTTCAAGCCCGGACTGCCAACCCTATCCAAACTCATGCGCTACAAGGACGCCAACGAAATCCGCCTCCTGAAAGAAGCGGCAAGCATCGCCGACCGCGCCCTCACCAGTGGCCTTGAAGCAATCAAGCCAGGCGCAACCGAAAGGGAAGTCGAGCGAGCGCTCAACAACACCATGGAAAACCTCGGCGGCAAACCCACCTTCTGTATCGTAGCCGCCGGCCCCAATAGCGCCGAGCCCCACCACCTCAGCGATGGCACTGCCATCAAGCAAGGCGAAATAGTGCTCATGGATTTTGGCTGCAGCGTCGATGGCTACCAGAGCGACATCACCCGCACCGTCTTCTGCGGCCAAGCCGATGACGAAGCCAAGAAGGTCTATGACATCGTGCTAAATGCCCATAACGCGGGCCGCGCCGCGAGCCAAGCTGACGTAACCGCAGGCTCAGTCGACGCCGCAACCCGAAAAGTGATTGTCGACTCAGGGTACGGCGAATACTTCATCCACCGCACCGGCCACGGCCTAGGCCTTCGTGGCCACGAGGAACCCTACATCCTAGGCGGCGACCCAACTGTGCTTCAACAGGGCGATGTCTTCAGCATCGAACCAGGCATCTACCTCCCCGGCAAGTTCGGCATCCGCATCGAAAATATCGTGACAATCGGGGAATTCGGCGGCTATTCACTCAACGAAAATCCATCCTCAGAACTGATCGAAATCGTGTAGCCGTGCCCGTTAGATCGTCATCCCGACCGAAGCAGAGGCGAAGTGGAGGGACCGGTTTTGGTCACGACGCGCTCTGGTAAGAACCCCGCGCTTGTTATCACCGTCCCCTCGAGTCAACTCTGGATGACGTCTTCCTGTAGCCACGAATGAAATATCCTCCGTTGTGCCAGCGTCCCAGGAACTAAGATCAGACGCGAGGAGAAACGACCTCGCAGCTACGTTCTATTCCGACTTCGCTGCCGTACAAATAACGCCGTCCCCGCCACCGCAAACACCCCAAACGTCGAAGGTTCCGGCGTCGGCAACTTGGGGGGCCCGCCACTATGTGGACCCTTAACACCAACCAGCGGCAACAAGGCAAGCAATGGCCCCAGATTGGGCGCCCCACTAAGGACAGGCTGAGTCGCCTCACCCGTGACTGGCTGATACGGCGGAGCTGGTGGTACAACAGCAACCTCGGGCATGGCCACATCGGCGGGAGTCACGTCCAACGCGGCTAGATCAGGAACAACCTCGCCAGGACCAATCGGATGCATATCCAGATCACCAGCAAGCTCAGGCTTGAAAAACTTCGTCGCGACCGGCGTGTTCGGACCCCGAGTCATAGGATTGCCGCACTTGACCAAAAGAACGGGATTCCCGCTGCGATCGGCAAATATGGCCGTCCCACGCCTAAGGTGCTCCGTATGCGCCTTCACGTGGCCATCGGGAGGGATGCTGTAAACAACATAATGGCCGGGATACTTCGTTTTAGTCCTGTGCAGGGAACCCAAATAGGCAAAGAGCTGCTCCTGATTCATCGCGAAATGTCGCTCAAATCGGTCCCGAACTTGCCAATCAGTCTTAACCTGATGCAGCAAATCGCCAACCGTCCAAACACGATGGTTTAGGAAGGAATTCTTATCCGGCCTTGCTAATGCTGTCCCACAGAAAACAAACAAAGCCAACAAGGCCAAGAGGCCGTTGAGCTTAAACACGTTATCATTGTGACGACCAAGCAACCTTACAGGTTCAAGGCATTAAAGCCAGATTTTGTAAATACCCGTTCAAATGTAAGGGTCTTGTACCGTCTCATCCCGTGCCCTTCGGGCCCGTTCAATCAGTTGTAAGGCGTCGTTCGCAGCCGACTGTTCAGCTTCCTTTTTCGATCTTCCATGCCCTTCGCCCATCACTTCGTCATCAAACAAAACCTGCACCGTAAAGCGCCGATCGTGGGCCACACCACTTTCTCGAGCAATTCGATATTGCGGCGTTTTTCGCCAAATAGCCTGGGCAACTTCCTGTAATTTCGACTTAAAGTCGTTCGGGCTCACATCGCCGCCGCTGATCTGCATCAGATACTCGTGCAATTGTTCCAGAACAAACCACCTGGCAGCTTCTAACCCAGATTCAAGATAGATCCCGCCAATGATCGCTTCCAACACATCGGCCAGAATTGACGGCCGATTACGGCCCCCAGTGGATTCTTCGCTCAAACTCAGTTCAAGGAATTCGGCAAGCCCAAGACGCATGGCCGTCTCTGCCAAGGGCCCCTCCTGAACGACGCTTGATTTAGCCTTGCTAAGCATCCCCTGATCCCAGTTCGGGAAATGCTCATACAGGTACTGGGCAATAACAAAACCGAGGACCGAATCGCCAAAAAACTCTAGGCGCTCGTAGCTATCCTGAACCGGCGTTGGCGTGGCAGACCGATGCCGCATCGCAAGCTTGAAAATCTCCTCATTGCGAAGCGGAATGGCCTTAGGAATCATGCGTCGATTTTCGCGAACGCATTCCCGATGCGCTCAACGCCCCGGCGAATATCGTTCTGACTTGCCGCGTAGCTCAGCCGAATATGTCCGGCTCCCTCAAAAACATAGCCCGGCACAGTAGCCACCTTAGCGTCTTCAAGTAAAAATTCGGCCAGTTCGCCATCGGTCTTGAACTTGCCCTGCAGGTAGTGCCGCACGTCAGGGAAAGCGTAAAACGCCCCACCCGGCGCCAGAATCTTCACGTTAGGAATCTGCCCCAGCAAGGTCACAATAAGGTCCCGCCGAGCCTGAAATTCCACCCGCATCGCCTCAACCGAAGCTGGATCAAGGTTGAATGCGACCACCGCGCCCTTCTGAGCGAATGAATTCGGATTGCTCGTGACCTGGTCTTGCAGGTTCGACATCGCACTTGCAACAGCCTGCGGAGCGGCCGCATAGCCAATGCGCCAACCAGTCATCGCATAAGTCTTGGAGCATCCACCAATCGTGATCGTCCGCGAAGCGATGTCACCTCCCAGCGAAGCGATGCTCACGGCGGGTTCGCCATACGTCAGCCGCTCGTAAATCTCATCGGCGATCACCCACAGGTCGTGCTTAATCGCCAGCGCAGCGATCTCCTTCACCGTCTCGCGTGGATAAACCGCTCCCGTTGGGTTCGATGGGCTGTTGATCATCATCGCCCGGGTCTTCGGCGTGATTTTCTCCTTGATCGCCTCAATCGTAGGTACAAAACCTGCTTCTGCCTCTGTCTCCACAACTACTGGAATGCCACCAGCAAGTGTGATTTGCTCAGCATAAGTCATCCAATAGGGAGCGAAAATCAGCACCTCGTCGCCCGGATCGATCAGAACCATCAGCGAGTTGTACAAGGACTGCTTGGCGCCGCAACTCACAACAACCTGTCCAGGCTTGACCTTGACGCTATTCTCACGCTCAAGCTTCTCTGCAATCGCCTCTTTCAAAGGCATGATTCCGCTTGTCGGCGTGTACTTCGTAAAGCCCGCCTTAATCGCGGCAATCGCCTCGTCGCAAATGGGCTGCGGAGTCGGAAAATCAGGTTCTCCGGCCGCAAAAGAGACAATATCGATGCCTTCGGCACGCATTGCGTTAGCTTTCGCTGTGATGCCAAGCGTTGGCGAAGGTGAAAGGAGTCCCGCTCTGCGGGAAAGGTTGGCAGTGTTCACCAACTAGAATTGTACCGCCCTTGCCAACGGATGGCAGCTATAATTCGCCGTGGCAAATCACCGTGCGGCAGCCCCATTGAAGCCCATTCGCACGCTCACGGTCATGCTCGCCGCAGTGATTTTGCTCCTGGTTCTTTCCGTAGCCTTTGGCGGCTCCATTTCCATCGCCCCAGGTGAAGTCCTCAAAGAACTGTTTCGAGGCCAAGTGGGCCATGAGATGGGCAATAACTACGTGATTTGGCAACTGAGGCTTCCAGTTGCCATTGGCTGCGTACTCGTTGGCGGGACCCTTGGGATCGTTGGTTCGGCGTTTCAAGCCCTATTTAGGAATCCACTCGCCGATCCATTCATCGTTGGCGTGGCCTCTGGAGCGGCAGTTGGCGGAGCCGGAGCCATGGTTCTGGGGATCACAGTCCTGGGCACGCTCACACTCCCCATCGCCGGATTCATCACTGGCCTTGGAGCCTTAGCCCTGGTTCTGTTCCTAAGCCGAAGACGCGGACTGGTGAACATATCCTCCCTGCTCCTTGCAGGTTCAGTCACAGGTTCTCTTCTTGCCGCCATTCAATCGCTAATCCTGCTCATCGCCGGTCGTGACACCAACGAGGTCCTCCGCTGGCTCATGGGCAGCATGCACCCCATGTTCTGGGACCGCATCTGGCTCATGGCCGGCACATTGGTGGTAGGTTCATCAATCCTCATTTTTCAGGCTCGACAGCTTAATGCCCTGGCCATCGGCGAGGATTCCGCGCACCGGCTCGGAGTCAACGTTAAACGACTGCGAGGCACGATCCTCATCACAGGCACCGCCATGGTCGCGGTTTGCGTGGGTTCCGTAGGCGTAATCGGCTTCCTCGGCCTTGCCGCGCCGCACATTGCAAGGCGCCTTGTCGGCGTAGATTGGCGGTGGTCCCTCGTCGGCTCAATGCTGACCGGCTCCATGCTCCTCATGATCGCCGACTTCATCGCGACCAAGGCAGCGCCAACCGGCGACCTTCCTGTAGGGATCGTTACAGCCCTGCTGGGCGCGCCGTTTCTGCTAGTCCTGCTTAGACGAGATTAAAACAACGTTGCTTTGGTGCCCGTCTCAAGTTCAAGGAGCTTCGCCTTAACATCCAAACCGCCGCCAAAGCCGGTCAAAGTCCCGTTCGATCCGATCACGCGGTGGCAAGGAACAATAATCGCAATCGGGTTTGCCCCGTTCGCGGCGCCTACGGCACGGCACGCCTTCTCATTCCCGATTCGCCTCGCAATCTGTCCGTAGTTGCGAGTCTCGCCGTAAGGGATCTCGCGCAAAGCGCTCCAAACCGAACGCTGGAACTCAGTCCCCTTAGGCGCTAGTTCAAGTTCAAAGTCCGTGCGGTTCCCAGCAAAATATTCGTCTAGCTGACGCTCGACCACCGCGGTTTCCGGACAGCTGGCATTCCCCTCCGCGTGAAAAGCAAGCTGAGTCAAACGTCCGGCGTCGTCAACTTCAAGAAGCAAGGGTCCGATAGGTGATGGATAAATGGTTGTTGGCATTATCTGTTCTCCGCAAGTAGATTCCAAATGTGATAGGTCGCAAGGCTTCGATAAGGCGCGAACTGCTGCATCAGCTCAATGGTCTTCGTCTTATCAGGCCGAATATCGAGGGCAAAGAGGCGTTGCAGACCGGAAGTTAGCCCCGTATCTCCAACAGGCGTGCAGTCCATGAACCCACAAGCCCGCATCATAAGATAGTTAGCCGACCACGGCCCTATCCCATGCACGTCGTATAGTGATCGTTCTACCTTCGTGACAGGCATTTCCGGCATCTGCTCCAGTGGCAGTTCGCCAGTGGCCGCCTTGCGAGCAGCATGAATCAAATACTCCGCTTTCTTGGCCGAAAACTGAAGCGGCATGAGATCAGAGACTTCCAAGGTGGCAACCTGCTCCGCTGTCGGCAGGCAAATCAGGCCGTCTCCCGCCGACGTACCGCAAAGTTCGGTAATCCGCCGCTTCATCGTCGCCGCGAATCGGAAATTCACCTGCTGGCCAACAATCGCCCAAAGCAGCCCCTCCCACACGTTCGCGGTCTGCGGGATCCTTAATGCCTGACCGTTAATAAGAAGCTGGGCTGTTACAGGATTCTCGCCCACCATCGCCATGAATCCACGCATGTCCTGCTGCAAACCAAGTTTACGAGCAAGCCATCGATGAGCCTGAACGCCCATATGAGGCCGGCTAATCTGACACTGAACCTGCTGCTCAGCAACTGTGACCGTAAGCAACACAGGCTCACGCGGGAGGGACCCGGTCCCTCGGGTCCACTCCGGAATGCTTTCAAGGGCCACCGCAAATAAGTAGCTGCCGTTCTCGGTCCTCTCAGATACGCTCACACTATCACGCCCCAAATAACGGGTCCACCGCTGCAAATCGAATCCTTCAGGGAGCGAAACGGAAAAGCAGGTTGCCACGCGAAGAGAACGGTACTCCTGTGGCGTTAGGCCCGTAGCTTTCTTGAAACTCTCGTAAAACGCAGAAAGCGATTCGAATCCCGCATCAAGCGCAATGTCGCCAATGGCTTCCTCGCCCTCAACAAGTGCCCCTTGAGCAAAACCCATGCGCGCCCGGGTCAGCACGGCCGCCGGTGTCGCGTGGTAATAACGGCGGAACAGCTCGTTTAACTTGGAAGCCCCACAACCAAGCTTCTCACTCAGGTCCTCAGTTGTATTGAACGCAGAAGGATTCGCCCGCGCCTCGTTAACGACCGCCTCAACCTGCTCCTCTTCCAAGAATTGGCCAAGCAGCTCAGGCTTACACCTCTTACAAGCCCGAAGCCCAAAGGCAACCGCTTCCCCTTCAGATCGAAAGAACCGCACGTTCTGCCGCAACGGCTTGCGAGCCCGGCACGATGGCAGACAATAAATCCCAGTGGTCAAAACGCCGACGTAGAAACGGCCGTCAAACGACCCATCGCTCGCCGCCATCCGCTCGTACATTCGGTCTTCCGTCAAGGCCATACCTAACTATGCGTCGGCACCCTTCTATTTGTCTTCCGGTTTTTTGCGCCGGAGTTTTTTTAGCGCCATATTGATCTCGGAATCCTTCAAATCGAGAAGCTTCGGCTTCACGCGAGCCCGCTTCCGCCGCAAAATATGCGCGCGCCGACGGTCAATGGCATTCGCCCGATACATCTCGCGAAACATTTTGCGCCGAGCCTCAATCCCCTTCTTCAGCCCGTACTTCTGCTCTTTATAGCTATTGCTGACGTTCCGCAGCACAACCCGCTTGACCTTGCGGTGCGTCCGCTTCTGGTAGTTGTGCATCGCAATCTCAACCCCAAAGCCAAGCTCCCGCAGGTTCGGGATTTTAACGAACATCTCCCTGGTCATGGCGCGCTGGCCGCTGATGTAAGGAAAAATGATCTGACCCGTGTTGCTCCAGAACTTGCCACCGCGAAACACGCCAAGGCACATCTCGCATAGCCCCTTCTGAACCGGGCCGATAATCGCGTCGATGTGCTGAGGCGTTAGTCCCACAAGGTCCGCATCAACAAAAGCGACAATATCGGCATCGGTCGCGTCCACGCCAATGCACATGGCCCCGCCCTTGCCCATGTTCTCCTTCAGATCGATGACCCGAACGCCAGGGATAGCAGCGGCGACCTTGGCAGTGTCGTCCTTGCTCCCGTCGCTAACCACGATAACCTCAGTCGCGAGCTTGCTCTTCAAGGCAGCCTGAAGAACAATGGCAATGCGCTCAGCCTCGTTATACGCCGGGATGATGATCGCTACCGAGCGCATTGGTCCAACCTATAGATCGCCACTTGATGAACAAACATCGGAAATTAAATCAGTCCGCGACCCTCAAGCCGCGCTCGCACTTTGGCTTCCACTTTGAAGCCGGCATGGTTCCAAGCCTCGCCGAGCCTGCCGAGCATACCGCCCGTCGCCAGTAAAACGCGCCGGTTTATTACATCGCGCTGAGGCTTCCACCGCCGCTTATAAGGCTCGTCGCCTCGCATGAAATCAAATACGCTTTTTCCCTCGCCAATCGCCCTCCTAATCGTGTGGGCAACAAGCAAAGTCCCAGGTGACAAAGCATTAAACGCCGGGTCAAACCCCGCCTGGTAATAGTAAACCGTGTTGTGCATGGACATCCCATAAAGCGCCCCAATGGGTTTGCCCTCCTGGCTCATCGTCGAAAGCCACAGCCACCCCTTAGGCGAGGCAAGCGCAGCCCACTCACGATGAAACGCATGCGACCGCGAGCCAATAAACGCCCCCGGCAAGCCCCTCTTTCGCCATCTCATCTTATGAGTTTCAAACAGCCAATCCATGCCCTGCTGCACCTCGCTGGGGCCAACGTCCTGGATTTTGGACCCACTGGTGCCAAAAGCCGGCTTATCCATGCGCCTACAGTCATACCGAAGGCTCTTGCTAAGCGTTGCAAGGTAAGCGTCATACGTCCCCGGCAGATCCAACAATAGGCACATTGCCTGAGGGAAGGCAGTTGGAAATAGAGCCGCTAGCTCAGAGTCGCTACGAAGCTGATGCAGATCAACCACATCGACAGATTTCAATCCGTTGACATATTCAGCCACCGCTCCTGCGACCTGAGATTCATACCCACGCCTAGCGATCGGCCCCAAAACGTCACTCGGTCCACTAGCCATAGCTCGAAGTGTTTTCCAGGGTGATCTACCCCGCACAAACGGCATCAACCCCACCAAGTCGTCGCCCTCATAGACGGTAAGGACATGAGGAATCTTTGCGCCGCCAAAATGCTTGAACCATGTAGCCTGCCACTCCCAGGTTTGAAACGGAGTAGCTGCCGGAGCATCGTCCACGAGCTCTTGCCAGGCCGGTTTCAGCTCCTGCAAGCTCGCAGCGCCTTTAAGAACGCTGGTTCGCAGCACAGGAGATTATAGCTTGCGACCGACATGGTCAACGATTTGGGTAGGTCCACTAAGGCCCCGGGCAATTACCTCGCGACGCGAGCCCTCAGTGTGCATGGCCCATATACTTCCATTTCGTTTCCCCTCCAGAAGTTACTTCCAGAAGCCCGTCTGGCTCGTGGATTCGAAGGAGCCATCCTTCTTTATCCGAGACGTGTTGATTGAGCTCTACGGGCAAAGGATCAATGCGCGGGTCGCGCCAGTCGAAGCGCCGATAAACGCTGGCATAAAGGCACACGCCATAGCCTCCAAGCTCATCCAGCCTGTGCTCAAGTTCCTTGACATTTTGGAACTGCTTGAACTCGCCCTTACCGTCATCGAATCTGTCGTCGTACACGTGGCGCAGGTCCCAACGTAAATGGATACGACGCCAGGTGTTGGCGCCTGCCTCCAGGCTCGGATAAGGCCGAGCCGGAATGAGCAAAATCACAAGGGCTAGCGGTACTCCCGCGAGATGGGCGAGGAGCGTTCTGCGAAATGTTTGCCACTTCGGCGAGCTCTTGTTCGACAGCCGCCAGGGAATCGACTCAGCGCAGGCCGAGACAAGTCCAAAAACCACGAGCAGCTCGGTCGTCCACCACAAGGGATTGCCGTCAACGGTCATCGAGTGGAGAAAGGCCGCAAAGGAACCACCCGCGCAACAAAAAGCCGTCATTGCGTTGATTCCCAGAGACAGCAAAATGCTCTTCAGCCAACTGTGCCCCAAGAACCGACCAACAATCCAAGCTTCTAACAAGACGGTCGCAGCCACATACACCGCCCAGACGCGAAATTCGAAGATCTCAAGCGCATAACCCATCGCGCCGTTGGCAGCGGCAATCGGCGCCAGCGATAACATCGCGAGGAACAATATTGCGCGAAGGTGTAACGGCCTCATGACAGATAACTCCCAAGGAGCGTTCTAAACGTCCAACGCCTTTGAAAGCGCTGATCGCAGCACATGGAGACTATGGCTGGGGGCGGACTTTCGGCGTTTGGCGACGATGGATCCTTTGGTGGTCTCGCTTGGTGGACCCTGAAGGCGAAACGGGGTTCGCCCCTCCCGCCGACATATCGCTCTGATACTCCGAAAGGACGACGCCGAAGGGGTCAAAGACCCCAGGAAAACAACCCGAAATGATTCGCACCCTGAAGGGGTGCCACATCATTTATGGAAACGTTCTGGCACCCTTCCAGGGTGCGGCCCCCAACCTTGAAGTCCTGGGGTCTTCGACCCCAGGCTAAATTCTTGGACCCCTCTGGGGTCCTGTCCGATTACCTCTACGCCGTGACTTTAGCTTCGCAGAACTCCAACACCGTCGCCGCGACAAAGCTCGCCGCTTCCTCGCTCAAATGCTGGTGGCACGGCAGGCTCAGAATCTGGTTGCTCACACGCTCCGTAATCGGCAAACTGCCATGTCCCTTCCCAAACTTCTCATATGGTGCGTGGAAATGCAGCGGAACCGGATAGTAAATCATCGAGTCGATCTCGCGTTCCTTCAGGAACATCTGAAGCGCATCCCGACGAGTGCTCTGGACCGAATACTGATGCCAAACGTTGTTATTCCCCGGAAGCGTCGTAGGCAGCGCAACATCCGCCGAGCCCAACAAATCCTGATAAATCGCGGCAATCTTCGCCCGACGCTCATTCCAATCGGCAAGCTTAGTCAGCTTCACATGTAGCACCGCCGCCTGGATCTCGTGCATCCGACTTGTGTAGCCAAGATAGTCGTAGTAATAGCGCTCCCGCCCCATGCCGTGCACGCGAATAGATCGAGCCTTCTCCGCCAGATCATCGTCGTTCGTCACGATCATGCCGCCATCGCCCGCCGCCCCCAGGTTCTTGGTCACGTAATAGCTAAAACCCGCCGCAATCCCGAAATTCCCAGCCGGGACCCCGTTATGGGTCGCCGCAACACCCTGCGCAGCATCCTCAATCACCATCAAGTCATGCCGCTTGGCAAGCGCCATAATTGCATCCACGTCAGCTAGCTGCCCAAACAAATGGATAGGCATAATCGCCTTCGTCCTTGGCGTGATTGCAGCCTCAATCGCCGCCGGATCAATCTGGAAGGTCTTGTCCTCGATCTCCACAAACACTGGCGTTGCCCCGGTCTGGACAATCGTCTCCGTACTCGCAACAAACGTAAAGGCAGTGGTGATCACTTCGTCGCCCGCGCCTATGCCAGCGGCGTCCATGATAATCCGCAACGCATCCGTTCCGCTGTTCAAAGCAATCGCGTGCTTGACCTTGTGTAGCTCCGCCATATCCTGCTCAAACAGCTTGTGATACTTGCCCATCGAATAGGCCCCGCTCGAAATAACCTCGTGGGTCACAAAATCTAGTTCAGAGGCAAGCTCGGTGTACTGCGCTTTGATGTCGTAAAAGGGAACTCTCATAAGAATACTCTGGCCTTATTGTGGCGCATTGCACCTGGCTCCGAGCTTGCCCACAGGTACTCCTCTTGACATCATCGACGAGAACAAATCGATAGTTATTTGTAATAGCTGTAATATATCTATAGTTATTTATTGTGTCTATGCGTTAGACTAACACTATGGCTAAATTTGCTAAGTTCAAACATTCTGGAAATCAGTTCGACATCATCATCAATCCCGAAGAAGTTGCCTACATAAACAATTCA
>JBBQMJ010000027.1:0-16039 GCA_038328815.1 Fimbriimonadales bacterium
GGGCCCGCGGCGTCCCCCCTCCCCTCCAATTCCGTTGCTTCCTGTTTTATTCTTTCTTATCACCAAACTCCATCACGCCCTCCGCCCCACCCCCCCACCCCACACACCCCCCCCCCCCCGCCCCGGCATGTCATAAATGAGTAATGCGATCCGCGTTTTATGCCCTATCCCTCTTAATTATAAGTTGTTGTGCCGCTTGCGATCCTGCTCCAGTGCCGCAAGACACGAAGGCGCCACCTAAGGCTGCGGAGACCACTCCTCCACCAAGTATTGCTTCGAAGCTGGTGAATCAGGATGGCTCCATTGATCCTGGGCTTCCACCGACTGCGGGTTGGGGCGCGAAGGTTCCAAAGGACGGCGATGACGTCGTGATTCTCACTACAAACCAAGGGCGCATCGTTGCGAAATTCTTTCCAGAAGTCGCGCCAAATCATGTCAAGAATTTCCTGGACCTTTCGAAAAAGAAATTCTATGACGGCACGAAATTCCACCGAGTCATCCCGGGCTTCATGATTCAGGGCGGCGATCCGAACACCAAGAGCGGCGATCCTTCAACCTGGGGGCAGGGTGGCCCTGGTTACAACGTCAATGCTGAATTCAACGACGTCCTTCACACAAGGGGAATCCTAAGCATGGCTCGCACGGGCGATCCAAATGGCGCTGGCTCTCAGTTCTTTATCATGCACGGCGCTTATCCTTCTCTCGACCATCAATATTCTGTTTTTGCCCAAGTAATCGAAGGAATGGATGTTGTCGACAAAATCGTGAATCAGCCGAGGAATGCACAGGATCGCCCTGACAAGGACATGGTTCTAAGCAAGGTCGAGGTCACCAAATGGCCCGTAAAGCTGGCCGGTGGTAAGTAAAAAGTACTAAAAATCAGCGTTTTTGTTAAATTCTGTGAATATTATTCACGGAATGGCAAAGAAGTTGTAATATGTTGCCTTGTACCCAGGGTTATTAGGATGCGGTACATACCGGCGGCATGGCCTTTAGGACGGCCTGCCGCCTCACTTTTGGGTCGTGAAAGGTGAAAGGTGAAAGGTGACTTGTCCTGAGGGCCCGAAAGTCGAACCTCTCCTACGAGATCGCCACTTATCCTTCGACACGTAACAAGTCACTCGTCACGCTCGCCGGATGGACTATAAACTTGCCCGTGCGTAACCCCCTTTCGGTTGTCCCATAGCTCATCGCTTCTTGGCGCCTGCCTTGAAGGGCGGCGCACTTAAGGAGAAAGAAAATGCTATTCAAGGATCAGGCGGAGAGCTTGGTCGCGAAGTGGGAGAATCTGAGGATCGAATCCGATCTTGGGCTAATGGCGGCGCACACCGCTGTTGCCTTGTCCAAGGTAGACAACGTTTCTGTCGAAATACTTGATCACTTGGACTCGCTCTTGGGTTACAAGTGTAAGAGACTTGGCCGCGCCACTTACGACATCACGAAGTATCTTCGCTCGCTCTGCGACGAAAATAGGCCAAAGACGGTTGAACAGCCGCTCATTTTACGAGCCTAGAAGGAGGATCACATTGTTCAAGGTATTCAGTGCCAGTTAGTCATCGCGGCCATATGCCGCCTACCTAAGCCCTTAGAATAAAATCTAAGGGCTCTTATATTGCCTGATTCGACTCTAACCGCTTATATAAGAGGAACGAGTAGAGCACCGGATACAGCGTCGCCGCCATGAACAGAATGAACACCGGCATTATCGGCGCGCCGACGAATACAAGAATTGCGCCGAGGAGACCCGCTCCGAACATAAGCCTGGCCCCTAGCCTGTGCGTTGCCACCCAGACCTTTTCGCTAGCCAGCGTCCAAGGGGTGCGAATTCCCATATAGAAGTTCGGTTTGACTTTGCCGAGCATGTTTCCGATTAGGCCTACGAAGATCATCATGCTCCCAAAGATGGGTCTGGTCGCATCCAAGTGAGGATTGACCGTGCTACGCAGGATGAGTACATGCATGCTCGTCATCATGAGAGCGACGAGAACCATGATGGTGTTGTAGGTCCCACGAAAGTCGTCGATCTTGAACTTCTGTGGAGAGAGGTAGGGAAGAGCAGGGATTAGCAACGTCATCAATGCGATGATGCCGGGCATCAGGAACAGCGTGAAGCCCTTAGGGCCCCATTGATCCGGCTGCCCGTTGATATTCCAGTGGCTTGGAATTTGATCAAGTAGCGATGGGTAGAGGTAGGCCGAGTATCCGGCAGCAACAATTGCGAGCAGGATACTGGTAACTAGGGCCGTTCGAGTGTTCATTCCTTCTTGTCTCCGTTCGGGTTCGATTGCGCGAAAATGTCCATCAGCACTGTCATCAAGTCCTGAAAGACGGTCGTGTTTAGCGAGTAAAAGAGCTGCTGGCCATCTCGGCGGACAAACACCAGATCTGCCTGTTTTAGGGCGCTGAAATGGTGGGACATGGAGGGACCTGAGATGTCGAAATGCTTCGACAATTCGCCTGCCGTCATCTCGCCGCCGTTCAAGAGGTGAAGTATCTTGCGCCGGGTTGGATCTGCCAATGCCCCAAAAGTTCGCTCATTTATCATTTAGATAATTAGTCAACCATCTAAATATACTCGCAAGCTGGTGATGGGTTGCGGTTTTGAGGAGGGAATTAGGAATAGGGAAAGGGAAATCGGAGGTACGGAAGCATCCTCGACATTTGAATCCGTCCCTATTCCAAATTCCCAATTCCTTTTCCCCCTTCCCAGCATCATTGCCAGTTTTCTGCAATGGCCTAACTTGAACACTTCGGGCCTATTAACTAGGCCATCTAGAACCCCTGCAAGAAGTCCCGACACTAGGAAGGGCGCATCGCGCCAATTGCTTTCAATGGGGATGGGAAAATGCTAACGAAAAAAATTACTGGATTGGCGGCCTGCTTGGGTCTTGGCGTCTTGATATGTGTTTCTGGTTGCGGTGGCGCCGCGGGAGCGTCCGTGCCTTCGACCAGGGCTTATATGGGAACGCAGGCACCCGGCGACGTTTGGGATTGGAACATCTCCAACGGCACATTCACCGCAACAAACGAAACGAAGGGCTATACCTACGCGGGAACCGAGAGCGTGCTTACGACCGGCTTCATGAAACTGGAGCTCACGAGCACAACCGATCCTGGCGCGTCCGCTGGACAATCGGCTTACGCCCTGGAATTTCCTGGCACGGCTCTTCTGATCAAGCCGGCCGGAGACGACGCCAACCCGCCGATTATGGCCGGCGCCCTGGGCTCAAACCCTCCTGGCCCCACGGTGAATTTTAACTTCGTATCCGTACCCAAGCTTGGATGGGATGCTGTGACCGAACCCGCTTACGGCACAGCCTCATTTAGCGTAAGTGGCAACGACTACACGGGCACGATCTCCAAATATCTGATCAACGACACGCTGCAGTCAACAGGCCCGGGCTCGTTCACGATGGTCGGCGGCCGAATGACGGTCGGTGAGCCTGCTGGTGTTACCGCGGCCATGACTCCGACGGGTGTGTTTGTGCTTGACTTTGGCCCTGGCGCTGGTGGCGTCATCGGCGTGAAGCAGCCAGCATCCAATATTGACCTTGCCGACGTTGCGAGCAAGGGCTTTAAGGGATTCCTCGTAAACCAGGGCAAGACCCAGTGCGTGACGGTTATATCCAACGGTGATGGCACGTTACATGGCACAGGCTATGCGCTTGGTGGGGGCGTTGAGACAGGCGAGTCCGATGCTGGTGGAGGCGTGACAATCACGTTCAATTCTCAGCCGGCTCCCGGCCTTGCCAAGATCAGTCTGGTTACGAGTGGCGGACCTGAGAACCTAGTCGTCTCAATCGCCCAGGTGAATGGCAAATACATGCTGTTCGCGTTCGGCTCGCCCGTCAATCCTGGCGACAACCCCTATAACGTTCTGCTCGTTCAGAACTGACCGTGGGATGGGTATTGGGTATTGGGTATTGGGATCCCCAGTACCCAATACCCAATCAAGCCCCGGACGGCCTCCGCGGGCTGGGGTATTCGACGATTTTGTCCCACTCGGCAGCGCTTGAACGGGCTACGACGGCAACCACTTCGTCCTCACCAATGTTGATCACTTCATGGGGAATGTCGGGCTCGATGAAGATGAAATCGCCTGCTTCGTTCTCAACGGAATACATGAGGTCGGGGCCGTATTCGTGACGAACTTTGCCTTGCAGGATGTAGAGCATCAGCTCAAACTCCACGTGAATATGCGCGAAAGCCACGGCACCGGGGGCAACTGTCGCCACGTTCATCGAAAGCAGCTTCGACCCAACGTTCTTTTCCGACATTCCCGTCCTATAGCGAATGCCGTTCCAAGCCCTTGGTCCGCCCCCACCACGAATGCACTTAATGCCTTTGTCGCCTTCAACGACCGCCGATAATTCCGCCCAATCCTCTGCCATAGAGTGATGGTACTTGGCTGGTGGCAGCCTTATGCTGAGCGAGAATCCGTGAACGACTTCTTGAGCGTCGAAACTCCCATCAGATTCCGGTCAATCTCATGAGCTAGATTGCGACCCTCTGCGATAGCCCAAACGATCAGGCTTGGGCCACGCCTTGCGTCTCCGGCTACGAATACTCCGGGTAGGTTGGTCGCATATTTCCGTCGATCGCCAGTTCTCGCGCCGAGTGAATCCAAGTAGGAACCTGTGAACCCAATGGCGAGTAGCACCATATCGGCCTCAATCAGCCGGCCCGAATCTGGCAGGGGCATTCGCATTCCCTTTTCCAGCCGGACATCGTACGCCCGAACGCCAGAAACTCGACCACCGGAACCTTCAAAGCCTACTGGCTGGACGCTCCATTCCTGGGTTCCGCCTTCCTCGTGAACCGGCGAGTGCTTGCCGCGCTTCGCATTTGGCCATGGCGCGTCAAATCGAGCCTTCTCTTCTAGCGTGATGTTATCGAACTGGGAAACGCTTGCAGCACCTTGGCGGATAGCCGTGCCGTAGCAGTCGGCGCCTGTATCCCCACCGCCTAAGATCACGACCCTTCGTCCAACGGCATTCAGTTCTTGGGGCATTGCCTTGCCGGCACAGGCGCGGTTTGCGGCGGTTAGATACGGCATTGCCAAATGGATGCCGTCAAGCTCACGGCCTGGAACATCGATGTCGCGTGCCCGTTCCGCCCCGATGCAAAGCGCCACCGCGTCGTACTCTTTCCTCAATTCCTTTTGCGCTGGGGCGCTCTCAATGCCGGCGTTGACTCTGAATACAATGCCCGATTCCTCCAACAGTACGATGCGGCGGTCGATCATCGTCTTCGCCATCTTGTAGTCCGGCACTCCGTATCGAATTAGGCCCCCCAGCCGATCTGAGCGCTCGTAGACAGTGACCGAGTGGCCTGCGCGTCGAAGCTGGGAAGCGACTGATAGGCCAGAGGGGCCAGATCCAATCACCGCGACTCTACGGCCGGTATCTAACTGGTTGGCTAGTGGACGGACCCAATCCTTCTCGAAAGCCCTGTCGATGATCGCCATCTCGATCGCCTTGATGGTAACTGGTTCGTCGTTAATGCCAAGAACGCAGGCGTCCTCGCAAGGGGCAGGGCAGAGCTTGCCGGTGAACTCCGGAAATGGGTTGGTTCGTTCAAGCTGCCTGTATGCCGCCTCCCATTGGTCTTCGTGCACCAGCGCGTTCCAGTCTGGAATGAGATTGCCCAGTGGACACCCGTTATTGCAGAACGGGACGCCGCAGTTCATGCACCGAGACGCCTGCATCTTGAGCGGCTCAAGGCCCATGGGCACGTAGACCTCGGACCAGTCCAGCACCCGCTCTTCGACAGGGCGGGTCGTTGGCGCCTCTCGCCGCACCTTCAAGAATCCCTTAGGATCAGGCAAGCCGCACCCCTTTCGCTGCAGCTTTGGCGGCTTCGGTCAGTTGTTTGAATTCCTTTGATGTGACCAGGCGGAAATCAGCCTTTGATTTCTTCCAATCGCGAATCAACTGCCGCGCTCGTTTGCTGCCGGTGAACCGCGCATGGCGCTCAATCAGTTCCTTCAGTTCCGTTTCGTCACCCAAATCTTCAATGAGCAGACCAGACTCCTTGTTTAGTTGAGCCTCTAATCTGTGGTCAGGATCGTAAACGTAAACCGATCCGCCGCTCATTCCTGCGCCAAAGTTCCGCCCGAAATCGCCGAGCACCACGACCACCCCCCCAGTCATGTACTCGCAAGCATGGTCGCCGACTCCTTCGACAACGGTTCTTGCGCCTGAGTTTCGAACCGCGAATCGCTCTCCAACACAACCGCCAAGAAGCAATTCACCGCCTGTTGCGCCATAGAGCACGGTATTGCCTGCGATGACGCTGGTTGAGGGGTCAACGGCAGTGTCTCGGTCAAATCGAACCACCACTCTACCGCCGGACATGCCTTTTGCCACGTAATCGTTCGCGTCGCCTTCCAGGGTGAGCTGACCTCCCTCCACAAGCCACGCGCCAAAGCTTTGGCCAGCCGAGCCTCGCAGGCTGATTGCTACCGTGCCTTCCGGCAGGGGGAATTCGCCGTTTCGGCGCGCGATCTCGCCCGAGATCAGGGCCCCGAAAGAGGCAATAATGTATTACACTCACCCGTTTTGTGATATAATGAATACATGAACGGGACACCTAAGACACTTCAGGAAGCTATCGTACATTTTGCGAACAAGGACAATGCGTTCGAGTTCGTGAAAGAGTTTCGATGGCCCAATGGTCCTGCCTGTCCCGTTTGCGGTTGTAACGAACTTTACTTTCTGTCAACCCGTCACCTGTGGAAGTGCAAGGCATGTAAGAAGCAGTTCTCGGTCAAGGTTGGAACAATCTTTGAAGATAGCTCCATTGGCCTAGACAAGTGGCTCACAGCAATATGGTTGATCGTCAACGCTAAGAACGGCATTAGCTCTTACGAGCTGGCCCGCGCCATTGGCGTTCAGCAGCGTTCGGCATGGCATATGAACCACAGAATCCGGTTAGCTTTGCAGAACGGCACATTCGAGAAGCTAGAAGGCAAGGTCGAAGCCGACGAAACATACATCGGCGGCAAGGCTCGCAATATGCACCATTCCGCAAGGGTGCGACGCGGATTCATTGCTTCTCGCGGTGGATCGTTCGGCAAGTCGGCTGTAATCGGAATGCTTGAGCGTGGCGGCAAGGTTCGCGCCCAGGTCATAGAGAAGGCTGATCGCAAGACGGTTACCAAGATCGTTATGAAGAACGTGGACGAAGATTCCAAGCTGTTCACGGACGCCCATTCAGGCTACGACGATCTAGGTTTCTACTACCAGCGACACGTCATTGAGCACGCTTCCGAGTACGTTCGTGGAAGCGTGCATACCAACGGGATTGAGAACTTCTGGTCACTCCTAAAGCGTGGCCTCAACGGCACATACATCAGCGTGGAACCCTTCCACCTGTTCCGGTACATTGACGAACAGGTGTTCCGGTTCAACCTTCGCAAGGAAGACGATTCAACGCGATTCGAGAAGGCCGTGTCTCAGATCGTCGGCAAGAAGTTGACTTACGCGGCACTTACAGGCAAGGAGTTACTCAAAGGAGCATGAAGAAACGCCCTGTATCCGAAGGCCCAAGCGTGGACGCGCCAGGAAGCCCAGAATTCGAGAACTTCAAGGAAGCAGTGAAGAAGATAGTTCAAACCCCTAAGAAGGTGGTGGACGCCCGAGAGGCTGAATGGAAGACCCGCAAGAACCGAACCAGCTAGATGGGACGCTTCAGCGGTCCTGGTCAAAGCGCGAGATTCCGGTTAACCATTGCATTTACTGCTCCAATTCGTCGTGGCCCATTCGTGATTTGAACAAAGAGCACGTCATTCCGCAAAGGCTTGGCGGTAGGTTCACTCTTCTAAAGGCGAGTTGCCCGACGTGCAAAGAGAAGATCGACAAGGTGGAGACGCGTCTGCTTCGGGGCATGTTTTCCCGAATTAGAGTCGAAGCGCAAATCCCGCGTCGCAAAGGGCGGCCAGCACCGACCACAGCAACGGTACAGGTTGGTGACGACATCAAAGTGATTCCTATTGGGGACCATCCTATCATCATGGGCTTTCCGATAGTCGGTCCCCCCGGCGCAATATTGCATCTCCCCCCTGAGGACTCATGTAAGAGGCCTATTAGCACTCTGTATGTCTACAATTCTAACAAGCTAGACGAATTGCGAGAAAGCGCGCCAGACGAAGATATAACTTTCGACTCCATGATGGCCCCGATTGACTTTGCTCGCTTACTTGCAAAAATCGCTCATGGGTTCGCGGTCCATTTCGTAGGTCTGGGCAATCTTGAGCCTTTCTTACGAGAGTTAATTCTAGGTGAAACGGACAATGAGCATTGGCTTTTCGTTGGAATAACCAAATTTGAATGTAGCATCAATACGCTCGATAAGACAGGTGGCGAACACAGGCTCATCCATAACTGCGAGGTCAGAATTCAGCCGCAAGCGAGCAGGCTCGGTACACATCCAGTCTTCGTGCACATAAGGCTCTTTGCGCCTTATCTAGCCCCGACGTATACCGTTGTCGCTGGTCATATATCTCCCTTCGTAGCCAAACAGTTATTAGGACGCAACCGGACCGTTGACTTGAGATAGTGATAATTCGACCAATAGTTCACTTACGCAAGTTCTGTAGATCTCCTGTACGAGTTCAGGCAACGTATCCCATTCCCAATAATCCGGGTCATCTGAAGGGTCGGCATGTTCCATCGAGGCGTGAAGCCTCCTTGCCAACCTTTCTTCTAACTTGGATTCTTCATTTTCTGTTTCGTACAATCACTCCTTCTTCCGTGGGTTATTCCCATCGGAGGCAAGAATGAGCGGACCCGCCTGCTTGGGTGAGTCTACTACATTATTGCCCCCGAAAGAGCGGTCTGCGTTGGTAATCCTCGAGGCCAGCTCAATCGGCCGGCCAGCATTCAAGGCGCGTTTGACTTCATTGAGGAATCCGCTCTCAAGCGTCCCAGCCGCGAAAGTCTTGCGAGCATCCAAGGCACGCAGGCTGTCGCCAGGCCATGGTTCCATTTTTGCAAGCAACTGGCTGAAATCTAGACCGCGAGCCTTCCAGTGGCGGCTTCTCGTCGCTGCCCGAAGGCATTCCACTTGCCCGATCATCTCGTCGAATCGTCGATAGCCAAGGCGTGCCATTAAGCGCCGAACCTGCTCCGCCACGAAGAAGAAATAGTTGACGACATGCTCAGGCTTGCCTTCGAACCGCTTGCGAAGCTCAGGGTCTTGTGTAGCAATGCCGACGGGGCAGGTGCCTAGATGGCAGACGCGCATCATGATGCAGCCTTGCGCCACAAGCGGTGCTGTGGAAAAGCCGAACTCGTCTGCTCCTAGGAGGGCGGCGACTACTACTTCGCGCCCCGTCTTAAGTTGGCCATCTACCTGAAGTCGAACCCGTCCCCGCAGCCCGTTTCGCACCAACACTTGCTGGGTTTCGGCTAGGCCAAGTTCCCAAGGGATACCCGCATGTTTGATCGACGTTAACGGCGCAGCGCCGGTGCCGCCCTCCGCGCCGGAAATAAGGATGCTGTCCGCATCAGCCTTGACCACGCCCGCGGCGACTGTGCCTACTCCTGCCTCTGCGACCAGTTTTACGGAAATCCTCGCTTTGGTATTGACGCTGCGTAGGTCATGGATAAGCTGTGCTAAGTCTTCAATTGAATAGATATCGTGGTGTGGCGGCGGCGAAATGAGCGTGACGCCGGGGATCGTATTGCGAATCCGGCCGATGTAGGCGTCCACTTTGTGCCCGGGAAGTTGTCCGCCTTCTCCGGGCTTCGCTCCCTGGGCGATTTTGATCTGGAGCTCGTCTGCATTGACAAGGTAATGCGTGGTAACTCCAAACCTGCCGGATGCCACCTGCTTGATCTTTGACCTGCGATTGTCCGCGAACCGCTCCGGGTCTTCGCCGCCCTCACCAGAATTCGAACGCCCGCCAATCTGATTCATCGCGATCGCAAGAGCCTCGTGCGACTCCTTGCTGATCGCGCCCAGTGACATTGCGCCCGTCGTGAATCTCTTTACAATCTCTTTGGCCGATTCAACGTGCTCTAGGTCGACCGAAGGCTTGACAGGGATGATGTCTAAGAGCCCGCGAATTTCAGACGCCTGGTCTTCGCTTGTCTCGACGTAGTTCGTGAACTCCTCGAACGTCGCAAAGCTGTTTTTGCGAACGGCGTCTTGCAGGCGGGGAATAGAGACGGGGTCCAGCGCATGATGCTCCCCGCCACGCCGCCACTGATATCGCCCTCCGCCGTCAAGTCCCTCCTCCAAGAGGTCGTACGCGGAAGCATGGATCATTCTATATTCGCGTTCAATGTCCTCAACAAGCAGGCCTTCCAGACGCGTTGGTGTGCCCGTAAAATACTCCTCAATCACCTTACTTGACAGCCCAAGAGCCTCGAATAGCTGAGAGCCGCGATAGGAGCGGAGCGTGGAGATCCCCATCTTGGACATGACTTTAAGCAAGCCCTTGTTTACGGCCCTCACGAAGTTGGCAACGCCCTTTTCCGGCTCAAAGCCAGCGCTGATTTCAAGTGCGACGTAAGGACAAACCGCGCTAGCGCCATAGCCCATCAGACAAGCAAAGTGATGGACCTCACGCGGCTCTCCCGATTCTACGATCAGGGCGACTTGTGCGCGAACGCCCTCTCGTGTGAGATGATGGTGGATGGTAGAAACTGCCAGCAACGAGGGGATTGCAGCGAGCCGGTCAGAGACCATCCGGTCCGAGAGGATAAGTGCACTATAGCCGTCCTCCACAGCTTGACTTGCCTTGCGGCACAACGTGGAAAGCGCTCGTTCCAATGCTCCGTAGCTCTCTTCGGTGTCGAACACTGTCGAGATGGTCGCGGCCCTGACGTCAAGCCCGGCTTCCGGCAACTGTCTGAGCTTTGCGCATTCCTCAAGAGTCAGTACTGGAGAGTGGATGCGAATTTGGCGGGCGTTGGCGGGTGTTGGGTCTAGAACAGAGCCGTCCTTCCCGATCGAGTCTGAAAGGCTCATGACGACCGCTTCGCGGATGGGATCGATCGCAGGATTGGTCACCTGGGCAAACAGTTGGCGGAAGTAGGTGAACAGATTCTGCGGTCGGCGCGATAGCAGTGCCGCAGGCGTGTCGTTGCCCATCGAACCAATTGCTTCCTCGCCGGTGAACGCCATTGGTTTGATGAGGATGTCGAGGTCTTCTCGCGTGTAGCCGAAGAGCTTGATTAGTTGGTCTTGCTCCCTTCCGGAAACGTGGGTTACATCGACTTCTAAAGGAACGTCCGCGAACTCAATTTGACCTTGCTTGAGCCACTCGCCATAGGGCAGCTTTAAGCAGACTTCCTTCTTAATTTCATCGCTCGAGACGATTCGGCCCTGCTTCGTATCGACTAGGAAAATCTCGCCAGGCTTTGTTCTGCCAAGTTTTACAATGCGCTCCGGTTCGATTTCGATGACACCAGTTTCGGATGCATAAATCACCAAGTCGTCCTTCGTAACCGCGTATCGAGCTGGCCGTAGGCCGTTGCGATCCAATATTCCCCCAACTAGGCGGCCGTCGGAAAAGCATATTGAGGCAGGCCCGTCCCAAGGTTCCATCGAGCAGTTGTAGTAGGCGTAGAAGTCATTTAGCTCCTTCGGCATTTCGGCCGCCCGCTCCCAAGCTTCTGGGATGAGAACCATGAGCGCTTGAGGCAGACTCATCCCGGAGTGAGTGAGTAGCTCAACCGCGTTGTCTAAGCTCGCGGAATCCGAACCAGTTGGACTGACGAGCGGGAATAGCTTCTTGAGATCCGAGCCGTAAACCGGAGATGTCAGCCCCATCTGACGCGCGTTCATCCAGCTTCGGTTTCCACGGATCGTATTGATCTCACCGTTGTGTGCCAGGTAGCGGTACGGATGGGCAAGTGGCCATGAGGGCAAGGTGCTCGTGGAAAAGCGCTGGTGCACAAGCGCAATCGCTGTCTTGAACTTGGGGTCTTTGAGGTCCAAGTAAAACTCGTCAACCTGGTCGGGGAGCATCAGCCCCTTGTAAACAACGGTTTGGCTCGAAAGTCTACTGATCGAGAATATGTGGGTCTCAGGAATACCGGTCGCCCCATGTACCTCCTGTTCGATCACCTTGCGGATCAGGAACAGTTTTCTTTCGAAGTCTTCCGATTTAGTCCTATTTGAACGCCCAACAAAGAATTGCGCAATAGTTGGAACTGTCTCGGCCGCGTACCTGCCGAGTTTCGATGGATCGACAGGCACGGTTCGCCAGCCCAGAAAGTCCTGACCTTCGCGGCGTACAACCGACTCGATGGCAGTCCGGCACTTATGGCGCTCGAATCGGCTGTTGGGTAGGAAGGCCATACCCACCCCATAGTCGCCTTGTTTTGGCAAATCTGCTCGCTCAAGTTGGAGAAATTCGTCGGGAATCTGCACCAATAGCCCGGCGCCGTCGCCTGTTTCTGGATCGTTGCCAAACGCGCCACGATGAACTAGACAACGTAGGATGTTGAGTCCCATCTGCAGTATCTGATGGGAAGGTTCGCCTTTGATGTGCGCCACGAAGCCAACGCCACAAGCGTCGTGCTCAAAGGAAGGATCGTATAAGGTTGGTTTCATCGCCGAACTCGTTGGGCTCGGGCGCACGAGGGCCCAAGACGGTTCGACAATGAACGGAAAAACCCGGCAGCGGGAAGCGCTGCATACGGTGGAGCGCATCGTATTCTACAAGAGGTTTCGCCTGGTGAGGTTACATTCTTGCGGACTCGCTGGCAATTCGCACGAGGTCACGCGGCAGCGAAGGCGTTCTTTTGCGGCAAATAGCTTCTGATAATGAGCGCAGCGCGTTCATAGTCGTCGTTCGTCCAACGGTGTTGTCGCAGCAAAACTTGCGCCGGCGCCCGTGTGGAGGCTGCAAACGGCCGCTCTGTTTGATGGAAGTCACAGATTGCATAGCGGTCGGCCCCAAGCCCAGCCAGGACACGGCCAAAGGCGTGCGGATCTTTCACGGGCAGCATCGGGCTGACAGTCACGCCGGTCATGATTCCAGCCTCTTTAAGTTGCCGCACGGCGTCCATACGTCGCTCAATCGAAGCGCAGCCAGGCTCGAACTGCTTGCGAATCTCATCGCAATCAGTGGTGATCGTCATGTTCACACGCAACTGCTTGAACCGTTTAAACAGGTCAATGTCTCGAACGACAAGAGGGCTCCTTGTCTGGATGATGAGCCTGGGTTGCCGTAATGGGTGCGACATCGCCTCGACCAACTGCCTCGTCAATTCGATCTTCGCCTCTAGTGGTTGGTAGGGATCGGTCGCGGTGCTCATGAAAACGGTTTTGCCGGTCAAAGTCGGGCACAGTTCGATCTCCTCAAGAGCGGCAGTCTTAACGTCAACCCACGAACCCCAAGCCTGACGTCTCTCGTCGTCGGCCACAAAGAAAGCGGCATAGCAATAGGAGCATCCAAAGCTGCAACCTATATAGGCGTTCAGTGCGAAGTCGCAGAACTCGCCCATTTTGCCGCTCGGTTTAGTCAGCACCTTCGAACGTGGCCTCTCGGAGACCAAGGCTGGCCCGCATTTAGCGGGCAACTCTTGCTGAAGCGCGAATAGTCCCATATAGTAGACATCAGTAGACTATAAGTTCTTGCTACTTACGATTTGGATTTTCTGCAGATTCACGCAAGGCGCTCGCCCTGGTTTCCAGGAACCGGCGCATGTAGCTGGTTAGGAAAGCCGCTTCAGCAATCTTTCCAAGAATTCCGAATGGCGCTTCGAACTCAAATTCATCGACCATGGTGGTAACGCCACCCTCTTCAGAAAACCGATGCAGGTGCCTCATGGAGCGAAACGCCCCTTTCACCATCTCATCGGCGAAGAGGGTCGGCCTTTCGAATTCCGTCACTTTGACCGTCATGTTCTGCCAGACACCGAAGTGCCTTGCTCGCCAAGTTACGGTCTCGCCCAGTTCGATCAGCCCTGAGGTCCGCCCCGCGATCGCCTGCTCCTGCGTCCTGGAAGTCGAATCCATATGCGCTTCTATTGACCTTGCAAGGTCAAAGACAGTTACGATGTCGGCGTGAATTTTCGTGGCCAGCCTGATGATGGGCATCGCTTCCCATCACTCTACGATTCGTTCGGCGAATGCTTCGCGGCAAAGCAGGCTGCGACTAGGAATAGCTCGGGAACTGGCGGGTTCGCGAGCGATCTTAGGACTGGTTGATGAGAGCCTCTCACAAGGGCGTCCAACGCGCCAGTCTCATCGCCAGCGGAATACCGCTCCAGCGCTGCATTCAACTTGGTGCTCCGTTTTGCTTGCGGCCTCAGCATCTCCAGCAAAGCAGTATCTCGAGCCATTCCTTCTAAAAGCAATAACCGATAGGCCTCGGCTTCGACACCAAGTAACCTCGCGACCCCAAGCAAACAGCGCCTCCGCGTGATCATGGAATTTGTCTTAGAAGCAACCTCCAAGATCACTGGGATGTCTCCCTCGTTGCCAACAGTGCCAAGCGCATAAGCTACTTCGCTGGAAGCATCGTCCTCGAATAAGGCGAGGGCGTCACGTAAGGCCGGCGCGGCTCCCCACAGCTTGAGTTCGGACACAGCCTCTGCGGCAGCAATTCTTCCGCTGGGGTGTGCATCCGAAAGTGAAGCGATGATGGCGTCGCTTGCTTCGGTAGCGCCGATCATCCTTAGCGCTTGGAGTGAGGCTCTGCGCAGTTCCACGTCGGCAGCATCCGAAGCGCCTGTAATAAGGGCCTCCACTGCGTCGTGGCTGCCAATTCGGCCCATGGCCTTTGCCGCGGCGCGGCGAACCTGAGAACGAGGGCTCTGCAAGTATCGTGCTAGCAGCGGCACGGCCGGAGCGCCCCCAATCTCGCCTATCGCCTCGACGGCCTCCTCTTCGACAAGGTCGGGGTGATCCTCCAACTGATGCAGCAGCGCTTCCACGGCCTTCGGATCATCGCCTAGCTTGGCCAGTGCCGATGCTGCTTCACGCCGCACGCTGGGCGCTGGGTCATGGAGCGACTTGATAATTTCATCAGAAGCGAGGGCAAAGTTAGCTGAAGCTGCGGACCTAATGGCATGGCCGCGAGTCTCAAAGTCGGTCGATTTCGAGAGCCGCCGCATCGCCTTATATCCGCGCGGGGTCACTCGGGATAGGTCGCGAATTGTCTCGCGAATCTTTGCCGCACCTTCTTCGCGAACGGATTTTAAGAAGAAAACCGCGATAAGTCTGAGGGCCATCGTGGCTAAGAAGACTTCCTTATATGCGGACTCCACTGAGGTGACCGGACGAAGGGCAGTCATCATGGTCGCGCCAAGAATTGGGGCGATACCACTTAGGATTGATTGCACGGTCATGCCCGCACCCAGGTAGGTGCTTCTCTCTTTCGCCGGAGAGGTTGCCAGCAAGATGTTGAACTGGCAGAGGTTCACGCCCGCCCACACCATACCAATTAGGAAATGGCAGATCAGGAGCATGATCGTATTGGCGAGTAGGTGGTCCGGTCGCGTGAGAAGCCACATCGTTGGCGTAACGCTGATTCCAAAGGCGCCCAGCGCAAGCATGGGCCGGGTGCCGTATTTATCGGAAAGGAAGCCCCACTGCCTGGATGCAACCACCGTTCCAAGCGCCTGCATCATGCCAAAGCCTGTGATGTAGGTGTAGGGCATTTTCAGCGATTCAAGTGCGAATGCCGTGAACAGGTTTCCGGCGAAGGCCTGGCCGAACCCAAAGACACCGAGGAAGATAAGCACCTTACGGAAACTTTTGTCACTGAACGGTTTTTTGAACTCGTGAAGACCTTGCCGAAGGTTGGCATCGACGACGTGCTTGCGCTCCAGATCGCGCATCTGGTCGAAGAAATACTGGCTGACAAACGCGCACACAAGCCCGAGGCCAAAGATCGTGACAAAGCCCGCCTTTTGCATTTGAAAATGCGTGAAGGCGTCTAATACGAATGCTCCGGCAAGGCTGACCGCGGCGCCAACGGCGGTTAGAATCGCGTTCCGCTGGCTAAAGAAGAACCCTCTGGATTGGACTGGGACGAGCTCGGCGAGCCAGTCGTTGTAAATGGGCCCTACTATGG
>JBBQMJ010000028.1:0-15751 GCA_038328815.1 Fimbriimonadales bacterium
GCGGCGGATACAAGACGTCAGGCGGTCTCCACGGCGTCGGCGTGAGCTGTACAAACGCGCTATCAACCTGGCTAGAAGCCAAGGTGAAACGAAACGGCAAGACCTATTTTCAGCGCTACGAAAAGGGGCGCCCTGTCGCACCCGTCAAGGAAATCGGACCCTCCAAAGACGGCACGGGGACGACCATTCACTGGCTCGCCGACGATACGGTTCTCACCAGCACCGAGTACGACGTCCACGTGTTCAAGACACGCATGCGGGAACTTGCCTACCTGAACGCCAGCGTGCGCTTCGAATTTATCGACGAGCAGCATCCAGACGAATCTGAGGTCTTTCACTTTCAGCGTGGCATCCCACAGCTTGTCGAGGACGTCAACGAAGGAAAAGAGACGTTGCACAACGTCATCTTCTTCAAGCGGGCCAAGGACACAACCCAGCTAGAAGTAGCCCTGCAGTATCACGATGGCTACAGCTACACGCTGCTCGCGTTTTCAAACAACATCCATCAGCCCGATGGCGGTACGCACGTTTCTGGCTTCAACGCCGCTCTGACGCGTGTCATCAACGCCTACGCGCGCAAGATGGGCTTCCTGAAGGAGAAGGACAATAACTTCACTTCTGACGACGTGTCCGACGGCCTCACGGCAGTCATCTCGCTAAGGCTCGAGAACCCGTCTTACAACTCTCAGGACAAGGTCAAACTGGTTACGCCCGAGGTTCAGGGTCTCACCAACTCGCTAGTCGGCGACGGCCTTACCACGTTCTTTGAAGAAAACCCGAACATCGCCAAGCGCATCTTGGACAAGGCGAGCATTGCCCAACGTGCCCGAGAAGCCGCCAGGAAGGCCGCAGAAGCCGTCAAGCGTGGCTCTGCCATGGATTCGTTTGGTCTGCCTGGCAAACTGAGCGACTGCACCAGCAAGGACGCAAGCAAGTGCGAGATATTCCTCGTCGAGGGAGACTCCGCAGGTGGCTCCGCCAAGGGTGCCCGAGACCGTGTGACCCAGGCAGTTCTTCCGCTAAGGGGAAAGATTTTGAACGTCGAACGTGCGCGAATCGACAAGGCGCTCGACAACGAAGAAATCAAGTCGCTCATCGCCGCGCTCGGCGTAGGCATCGACTTGACGCTTGGACGCATGCCTACAGGTGTTGAGGACGACGACGAACAGCCTTCCTTGATTGAGGACGGTGAGCCAATCGTCGAGAACGGTAACGGAAATGGCCACACCAATGCCGCCACAAAGCAATTCGGGCAAAACAGCAAGAAGGATCCGAAGGAGCGCGAAATCGCCTTCGACCTTTCGAAATTGCGTTATGACAAAGTCATCATCATGACCGACGCCGACGTCGACGGGGAGCATATCCGCACGCTATTGTTGACGTTCTTCTATCGGTATATGAAGCCCTTGGTCGCTGCCGGCCACATCTATTTGGCGCAACCTCCTCTGTATGTTATCAAGGCGGGCAAGGACGAGCGTTTTTACGCAATGACCGCAGAGGAACGGGACGAGATCGTCAAGAATCTGAAGAAAAAGAAGGACCCTCAGATCACGCGCTTCAAGGGTCTGGGTGAAATGAACGCCATTGAACTCGAAGAAACGACCATGGACCCGGTCAACCGCCGGCTCATGCAAGTCAAACTCGACCCAGCTTTCCAAATGGAAATCGAGCAGATGTTTAGCCGCCTCATGGGTGACAAGGTTGAACCAAGGCGCGAATTTATCGAAGCGCATGCCAAGCAGGCAATGAACGTCGACTGGCATTATTAATCCGTGTCCAATTGCCGCCTGTTGTCATTCCGAACTCGGTGTGAGGAATCTTGTCTCGCGGACTAATTGACGAGGTCCCGGTGGGTCAATGTCTAACCTTCAAAGGCCGTCCCAAATGCCCCGAAACCCATGCGAATCGCTTGTTCATCGTGGTTCCCTAACCTAATTAGGCCCGGAGCCAAGATTCCTCGCCGCTCCTGCTTCGCTCAAAATCACAAATCCAAAAGAATCTTCATCCGATTGAAATGCGCTCTGGATGATATGAATCGACCCAGAAGGCTTCATCCGATTGAATCGGAGGGAATGGCACTTGATTCAGACCCTATCTGAGCCTCAGATACAGCCCTGGCCCGATCGAGAGTGGCGTCGCTTGGCTTCGCAATGACAATCCCCAAATAGCCTCACAAGTCAGGACCCCAGCGGGGTCTAAGATAATAGTCCGGGGCCGCAGATCGAGAGTGCGTCGCTTGGCTTCGCAATGACAATCCCCAAATAGCCTCACAAGTCAGGACCCCAGCGGGTCTCAGATAATAGTCCGGGCCGCAGATCGAGGGTGCGTCGCTTGGCTTCGCAACGACAATCCCAAATAGCCTCACAAGTCAGGACCCCAGCGGGGTCTCAGATAATAGCCCTGGGTCGCAGACCGAGGGTGCATGGCTTGACTCGCAACGACAATCCCAAATAGCCTCCACAAGTCAGGACCCCCAACGCGGTCTCAGATAATAGCCCTGGGTCGTAGACCAAGGGTGCATGGCTTGACTCGCATTGACAATCCCAAAAGCCTCACAAGTCAGGACCCCAGCGGGGTCTCAGATAATAGCCCTGGGTCGCAGACCCAGGGAACACCAGGATAAGGACGCACCGTGAAAGGGTGCCAGATACTTTCCGGACCTCTCCTAAACTGCCCGCATTCCAAGCTATTGAACGGTAGAATTTCAGGCCATGGAAACCACCGCCGCGCGCGTGCTTAAGAACGCCTTCAAACTCTTCCTTCAGGACCTGCAAGCCCTACCCGAAGACGCCTGCGACAAAAGCTTCGGCAAGGCGACGAGAACCGTAGCTGATATCGTCTACGAAGTCAATCTCGTGAACGATCACGTTGGGATGGTGATTCGGGGAGAGAAGCCGTTCGATTGGCCCGAAGACGGTTGGATCAAGGCTCCCGAAGATTTCCGCACCAAGGAGGCAGTCGTGGGCGGCTTCGAAAAATCTTCGGCCAAGATCCTCGAGACGGTTTCCGCGTACTCCGATGAGGAGCTTGCTGCCAAATTCAAGACCGAAGACGGCGAGACGACTCGTGACGAGCGCTGCCGCTTCATGACTCTCCACCTTTGGTATCACAGCGGCCAGTTGAACTACATCCAGACTCTGCTGGGCGACGACGCCTGGCATTGGAAATAGCCGCGCACAAAAAGTTCCTCCACCCTTCGGGAGGAGGTGGCGCGCTCCGGCGCGACGGAGGAGGGTGCTCCGGACTCACATGAGTGCAATTTGTTCGTAGCTTGGCAGCAAAGTCCGGACTTCCACCCCACCGTCTCGGCATTCGCCTTCGCCACCTCCCCCACCCGCTTCGCTTCGGGTGAAGGAACAAAAGAAAATGCCTCCATTCCCCTTTTACTCACTGCCGTAGTACAATGCCGCATGTTCACCAAGAGCGCGGCCTTTTATGACGCGGTTTATGCGTTCAAAGACTACGTCTGGGAATGTGAGCGGCTTGGCCAAATTATCGACGAGCAAAACCCGATAGCGGAGACGCTCCTCGACGTTGCGTGCGGCACTGGCATGCATCTCATGAACCTCAAGAAGCGGTTTCGCTGCGATGGATTCGATCTTGATCCGAATCTCCTCGCTATTGCCAAGGCTCGAAATCCAGAATGTCAATTCCACCTCGGAGACATGCTGAACCTAAAACTTGAGAAGAAATACGATGTCATCACGTGCCTTTTCAGCTCTATCGGCTACGCGCCCGACGTAGATTCCATGAACGCCGCTATCAATCAAATGGGGCAGCATCTGAAGAAAGGCGGCCTCTTGATTGTTGAGCCCTGGCTAGCGCCAGAAGTCTTCGTCGATGGCCACTTGGGGAGCCTGTACGTTGACAAAGACGATTTCAAGCTCGCGCGAATCCACTTGTCGCACCGGGAAGGGCGCCACTCGATTCTAAATTTCCACTACTTGGTTGGCACCCCCGCTGGCGTCGAGCATGCCGAGGAACGGCACGTCACAACGCTCTTCACGCACGATGAGTATCTGGCGGCTTTTTCGAAGGCCGGGCTCGATGTGGTGCATGACCCCGAGGGGCTGATGGGACGCGGATTGTATCTTGGTCAGAACTAGGCCCGACCACAACTGCGGCCGCGCAACTGACGCCATTTGACCAGCCGGTCACGACGCAAGGGCCTTCTTTGATCGGGTGGAGTAGGCCACCCTGATCGATCCAAGCCGAGCCAGTCGCGGACCAAACCACCTCAGAATTCGGCACCTCTGAGCCCTTGATCTTTGCAACAAAAGGAGCGTTTGAGCCCAAGGCTACAACTGATGGGTAGGACAACGACAATGGTTGCTTGCTGGCAGGCCTGGCCGCGGACTCAGGGTCAAGGCTTTCTTGGAACAACACGATCGCATTGGCGATTGGCCGCTCTTTTCCATCGCTCGGACGATTAACGTTTAGCCCTTCAATGTTCAAACATGTGCTGCCTCCGCCGTCCATGTTCATGGCCTCCACACAGCCTAAGTGCTGCATGATGTGGGCGAGCTCGTCAAGCGTTGCCCCTTCGCTGACGCCCGGAGCGCGGCCATCAACTGCAACTAGGCACAAATCGCCGTCCGTCGTAATTCCAACGGCAGACCGAGGATGACGCTGAAGCGCAAACGTATCCTTGAATCGCTGCTCTTTCCAATCCACGGAGAGGAGTCCTTTGTGGATCAGAGTGGGACCACCGCCAACTGCGTACTTGACACCGCTCCAATCGAATCCCGTTGTGTGGTTCGAGATCCTTACGTGGCTCCCAACCGTCGCTCCGTTCAAACTCGATGCTCGCTTGCCATTCGCAATCACAACCGCGAACCCTGGAGCAACCTTGCGGGATGCCAAATCGCGAACTACCTCAACAACTTCGCCGGTCCGCGAGCCCTCAGGAGTCCAATCTCCTGAATCAAGCTTCACAACCCAAGCGATATCAGGCGATTTGCCCATCGCAATGCCCGACGTTTCCGTGTTCAGAATCACGTGGTCGTTTGACGCCAACTCGTTGATACCATCGAGAGTAACCGGTGAATCTGAGCCGAGTACAACATCCCCCTTCCATTCCGCCACGCCGAATTGAGCCTTATCCCCAGACCAAGCCAGCACGGAGCGGGCGACGAGCGGTACCGAGATGAGGTCTGAAGGTCGCAGCATCAGGCCAAGGGGGTCGCCTGTGTACGGGACCTGAAAGAAATCGGCATTGATTCCGGCAATGCCGCCACTACGGCTGACGATCTTGGAAACCTGCTCGCGTCCCTTGTCCAGCGATGCATCGAACACGACGCCGTGTCCTAGTTCGGCAGTGGCGCGAATAAGCGGCGTACCGAGGCTCCACTTGAGTACGTGGATAATCCTTGGGACAGAGCTAGTGATTTCCTCACGATAAGTGAGGCCTGGAGCGAGCCTCTTTTCCCAGACTTGTGCCTGAGATAGGGACGCAATCGCAAGAAAGCCGAGGCAAAGAGTCAGTCGCATAGTCGTTCCAGATATTTAAGTTCGCCAGCATCGGCATCGAGCCTAACCCTAAGGCCGAGTGGCAGGGTCAGCATGTTTTTCATGTGGCCACAAGGGAAATCGATAATTGTCGGGATGCCAAGCGGGGCAACGCGGTCCTGGACGATATCACGCCAAGGCTTCGCCCCAATTAGCGGATCACTTCGCTCATCCGTATTGGTCATCTCGCCGATAACGACGCCTGAGGCGGACGGAAGGATGCCACTTAGTAGGAGATGTGTAAGCATCGCGTCGATTCTGTGAGGGTTTTCATCGACGTCTTCGATGAGCAGAATCTTGCCCTTGGCGTCCAGTGGGTCGGGGGTCGCAAGGCTGTCAGTCAAGAGGCATAGGCAGCCACCAGTTAGTTCGCCTTCAGCGACTCCTCCCACCAAGGTTGTGCCCGCAGGTATCCCTTTTGGAATCGTGTCCTCACCCTTCAGGGCGGATTTGAAGGATTCGTAAACCCATGGGTCTCGGTCGTAGTGAAACGAGATCCCCATCGGCGCATACACGCTGGCGAGACCGCGTCTCTGTAAGGCCAGGTGTAGGGTCGTGATGTCGCTGTAGCCCAGGAATAGCTTGTTGGATGCCGCCATGGCGTCGAGATCTAGGTGCGGCATTAGACGAGCGGAGCCATACCCGCCACGAGAACATAGCACCGCGCTCACCGCTGGATCGGCAAAGGCCTCCATAAGGTCAGTCGCCCTCTCTGCGTCGGAACCGGCGAGATAGTCGGCTTCCGCAAGGGCATGTTTCGCAAGTTGAACAACATAGCCTTCCGCCTCCAGAAAAGCCTGCATTTTTTGGAGCTTTTCCAGAGGCAACGGCGAGGCAGGCGAGACCACACGAATCGTATCACCAGGCTTCAACGGAAGGGGCTTTCGCATCGAAGTCTAATCATACATCGTGCGGGTTTGGAACAACGGCGAGAGCCAATTGGGTAAATACTGGTGTTGTCCGAGGCTTGCCAAATCACCATGTTTCTCAAAAAACCCTTCGCTGCCTTCAGCTTGCTCGCTGCCTTCTCCTGCGCCATCGCTGAGATTCACCACTTCCCCAAGACATACGACCTCGTAGACGTCAATTGGAGAATCTCAATAGACGAGCCAACAAGGACCATCACCGGCGACGTGATCAATACTATTCGCCCGCTCGAGGGAAATACGACATCTGTCACCTTTGACGCCGGAAGACTCGATATTTCAAGGGTCACCGTAGATGGAAAGTCTGCCGAATTCACGACTGGGAATGAACTGCTAGTCGTAAACCTTCCCTCGCCAGCAGCCAAGGGCCAGACGCTCAAGATCGAGACTTTCTACTCGGCGCAGCCTCAGGCCGGTGTCTATTTCATCCCTGCCAAAAGAGCCTTCCCGGCCCACACCAGCGTGGTTTACACACAAGGCGAGATGATCGACACGCGCTACTGGATCCCAACCTACGACTGGCCCGATAACAAGGCCACCTTTGAATCCTATATTGAAGTTCCTAAGGGCTATTACGCGCTGAGCAACGGCAAGCTTATCGGCGTTCAGCATAACGGCGACAAAGATGTGTATCACTGGAAGCTCGACCAGCCGTCGAGCACCTACCTCCTTTCCTTCGTGGCTGGCAAATACTTCGAAGGCCAGGACGCTGGCGCTGACATTCCGACCTACTATTACGTCCCAGAGGGCCTTGGCGAAATGGGCGAGGCAGCGTTCGGCGGGACGTCCAAGATTGTGGATTTCTACGGCAAGATTCTCGACTTCAAATATCCGTACGCGAAGTTCTCCCAGGCAGCGGTGCCGGACTATATGTTCGGCGGCATGGAGAATGTCACCTGCGTGACGCAGACGATTACTGCCCTCTATCCTCATCGGACAGAGCCGGTTACTGATTCCACAGGCCTCGTCGCCCACGAGCTTGCCCACCAATGGTTCGGCGATACGCTCACCTGCGTCGACTGGAAGAACGCGTGGCTAAACGAAGGTTTCGCCAGCTTCATGCCCGTGTTCTGGACACGTGAGAAGTCAGGCGAGGAAGCCTTTGACCTCGAACGATTAGACGTCTTTAACGGCGGATACTTCTCCCAAGCTGGTGGCCAGAGGGCTGTGGTCTGGGATCAAGTAGAGGAGCCGATCGATCTTTTCGACGGCGTCCTGTACCCCGGCGGAGCTTCTCGATTGTTTATGTTGATGTACAAGCTCGGGGAGAAGCCGTTTTGGAAAGGCATGCACGACTACCTTGAGCAGTACCAATACCAAAACGTCGATACAGACAAGTTCATCGAGGCAATGTCCAAGTCATCGGGCGTCGATTTAAAGCCCTTCGAAGAGCAGTGGCTGCTCAATAAGCAAGTGCCGAGCCTAACGCTCTCAATGGAAGGCGCAAATCTTCTAATCAAGCAACCCGCCCGCGGATTCGACTTCCCCTTGGACTATTGGATTTGGAATGACAATGTGTGGGTGAAGAAATCGATCGAAATTAACTCGATCGAAACGCGGATCGATATGGGCGCGCTCGCTGGCAAGCCCGTTCTGCTAGATCCCGAGGTGCACTGCATGGTGCCACCAACCTACAAGATGGATTACTCGGCAGACACCTGGATGGCGCTCTATCGAAACGCTCCCAATGCCGCTGAAAAGCAAAGAATCGTTCAGGCGGGATTTGGCTCGTTAAGCAGTTCACAAAAAGTGGCACTTGCCAAAGAAGAGAAGTCATTCAGGCTCTTGAATGAAATTCTTGATACCCTCGGCGGAGACCAGATCGACTTCATCTTCTCGGAGACTTTGAGCGCCGAGCCAAGAGTTGTTGACCAGGCCATCCAGGTTCTACAGCGAGTGATCGAGGCAAGCAAGGTTGGCGAAATGGCTAACCAAGCTTCCATCCAAACGCGGCTGACAGACATCTGGAAGAAGAGCGCCAATGACAGGCTAAGATCGGATGCCCTTCAAGCGTTGGTCGCCCTTACAAAAGATGAGAAGTTGGTGAATGAGGCATGGAACACCGATAGCTACAACGACGGTTTCCGGACATTTGCGATACGCTGGTGGAAGCAGAACAAGCCCGATGCCGCCCGCGAAACTTGTCTGGACGTGATGGAGAACCCTCCCAGCGAAGCCGTTAGAGTTGCCGCAATTCGAGCGCTTGGTGGGCTGAAGGATAAGGGTAGCGATGACCGTGTTTTCAATTGGCTTATCAAGGTTGCAAACGAGAGTTCATTTGGCGCCAAAACGGCGGCAATCAATGCACTTGCAGACTACGGAAATCCAGCGGCGATCAAGACGCTGAACCCGATGACCCACAATAGCCTCCATTTCATTAGGCGCAGTGCTCAGAGTGCGATTACTCGGCTAGGAGGAAAGGCGCAAAACTGAAGATAGAGGAATAAGGAAAGGGAAATCCGATTTTGGATTTTGGATTGCCTCCGGAGATAGAAATCCAAGGCCGCGAAATTCAGATCGCATGACAAAATTGCCCAACAAACTCTCCAATTCCTATTCCCTTTTCCCCCTATTCCTATAATCCCTGAGCGTTTTTCACCCAATGGCGAATCACCCTTGTGACACTTAACTTGCAGGGAACGTCATAATGAATACCTGCAAGTGGCCTTGATCGGAATCTGGGCCCAGGAGAACTGTTCTCAAATGCGACTGATCGGTACATTAATGTTGACTTGCCTCGCGGGCTTAGCGCTTGCCCAGGCTCCTTTTACGATCGTTCGGCCCGCCGAAGGGGCGAAGGTCCGGGAGAGGGTAAAGGTTGAAATCCCCAAAAACAGCGTGCCGCCAGGCGGTTACGTCGGCCTGTTCCTGAACGGTAAGTTCATCGAAGCAGTCGTGCCTCAGACCGTCGGCAAGTACTACCAGTACGTTTTGGATACGAAGACGCGCAATCTCGCCGATGGCAAAGCCAAGATCGAGATGGTCCTCTTTGTCGACTACAACGATCAGCCGAAGATCGTAGATCGTTCATCCGTCAATGTCACGATCGCCAATAAAGCAAATATTCCGATGCCGGCAGCTGGATTCAGACTGCGCTACAACTTCAAACCCGGCAACATGCTGACCTACGATCTGTACCACCGAATGGCGGTCTCCACGATCTCCGAATCCCAGAACAAGAAGGGTGGCAGGGCAGCAGAGTTGCCTCTTGACAGCCAGCAACTTCAGATTAACTATTCGATTGACAACGCCTATGCCGACGGCGACGGCCTGTTACGCATTTACGCTCAGCCGCCAAAAGGCAAGCCTGGCGTTTTTCTTGCGACTAGCCGGCACCCAAATGGCAGCTACTGGCAAGCCGCCCAGTTCGGCGAAATGTACATGCGCGTCACAAGTACGGGCAACGAAGTGTTTGGTTCAGTGCCGATCACTTTTCCGTTGGAAGGCACCAATCCTACGCCCGGCCTAACCGATCTGATTTACGTTCTTGAGGCACTTCCCAGCCTCCCTGCAAAGCCGATTCGTCCTGGAGATGCTTGGCAGACTCGATATCAGGCCGACGCTATGATCGGGTCGAAGATGCACGAACTGAATTCCCTCGTGAGTGCAATTCCGCTCCGTGGAGAATGTGTTGGGGTTGAGTGGGAAATGGGGCACCCGTGCGTAAAGGTTCATCAGTCCATCGCGGCCGGTGAGCGCGGTTCGCAGGGTCGCGGCGACTTCTCAAACGATCGCAAGAGTATCGACGAGACCTATTGGTTTGCCCTCGATAAGGGCCAAGTAGTTAAGTTCGTCGTCCGCGAGACAATTGATCGCCTAGGCGGCGTAGCTCCCGGCACGGTTGCTACAGGGTCCGGCGGCGGCGCTCCTGTAGCCAATCGGGGTGCGGGCGGCGGAGGCAGAGCCGGCCGCGGCGGAGGCCGTGGTGGCGGCGGAGATGCTGGAGATTGGGCTACTACTGGCACGGTTCCAACGACCCTGAAGCAGCAAAATGGCCCACCGCCTGGTTATGTCCCGCCGGGCTATGGCCCTCCAGGATCCGGCTTTAACCCTGGGCAGAACCCGGGCCAGCGTCCTGCAGCCAAGCCAGCGGTGAACAACGGTCCGACGTTTATCCGACTCTTTTTCGAAGACACCTACGTGCTTGAAGGCTAAACTGTCTTAATGGCGGTTTGGAGACGGGATAAGCGGGATCATGAACCTGACGATCCCGAGGATTTCAAGGCCACACTTGTCGAGCACATCGATGAGTTGCGGGTGCGCATCATGCGCATCGTCGCGCTCATTCTGGTGGGATGGGTTTTTGGTTGGATTGCCCAGCCAAAGGCATACGAGTACCTCAACAGAATGATCAATGAGGTCATCGATAGGCCGCGGCCTGGGCATCTCACGATCGAGCACAAGGAAGCGTTCACGAACGCACTCGATGCCTTCATGCTCAAGTTCAAATTGAGCTTTATGCTCGGGCTTATAGTTGTCGCTCCCTTCTGCATCATGCAACTGTGGGGATTCGTCAAACCCGGGCTGAAGATCACGGAGCGAAAACCCATAGCTCGCATCGCCCCGTTTTCCTTAATCCTGTTCTTCATGGGTGCGGGGTTCTGCTTCCTAGTCATCCCCCAAGCCATCGCGTGGTTCACAAGCTATCTGGAGGAGTTTCCTGGCACGGTCCTCTATCAAGAGCCGGGCAAAATGGTCTTTTTCATCTTGAAGATGGAGCTTGCCTTTGGCCTTGCTTTCCAATTGCCGCTAATCGTCTTCCTCCTGGGAACCCTCGGCATCCTCACGCCTGAAACGCTGCTTCAGTACTGGCGCCAATCGGCGGTGTCGATCTTCATCATCTCAATGATCATCACGCCAAGCAATGATCCTGGCAGCATGTTGATGATGGCAATCCCGCTTTGCTTCCTCTTCATGATCTCCGTTTTCCTCGTGAAATGGACCACTAAGAAGCGTAGGGCCGAAGGAGCGGAAAGCGAGGAATAGTTTGTCGCACCCTGAAGCCCACGAAGCGCTTCAGTTCATGCAGGCTTTCGACGAGCAGATTGCCCACGTGGAAGAGGTGGCGGCACATCCCGCCTTGTATGCCGAGCCCACGATGCCAATGCACTCTCTACTTAGAGAGCGCCTTGAGGAACTGGGAATTTCGAAGCTCTATAGCCACCAGGCAAGAGCTTATGACGCCGCCATGCAGGGCAACGACATGGTCGTTGTTACGGGCACAAACAGCGGCAAGACACTTTGCTACAACCTGCCCGCACTCCAAATGAGCCTAACAGAGCCCTCTGCCCGGGCCCTGTATCTATTTCCCACAAAAGCGCTGGCACACGACCAGTTGACCAAATTGGAGGCATTGCTGCCCAATTCCATTGTGCGAAGCGGCACTTATGATGGCGACACGCCAAAGAGCCAAAGGTCGGGAATCCGAAACCTTGCCCATATCGTGCTGACCAACCCCGACATGCTGCACGTCGGGATACTTCCGGGCCACGAGAATTGGACGCGGACGTTAAAGTCGCTTCGACTCATCGTTCTTGACGAGATGCATGCCTACCGAGGCGTGTTCGGCTCACACGTCGGGTGCATCATTCGCCGGCTGTTAAGGCTTTGCGAATGGCGCCGATGCAGACCGCAAATCATCGCCTGCAGTGCAACAATTGGCAACGCTCTTGAACTGTTTCAGTCGCTGACCGGGCGTGAAGCGGTGCTGGTTGACCGCGACGGATCGCCCCAAGGGAAGCGCACCTTTGTGTTTTGGAACCCACCATTGCTTCAGGAAAACGCGCGATCCAGCGCAAACGTGGCCACGTCCGAGATCGTGGCGACCCTATGTGAGAGCGGCTTCAGAACCTTAGCATTTAGCCGCGCGCGTGTTTCTGCCGAACTCGTGCTGCGGTACACACGCAAACGGTTGGAAGAAGGCGGCAAGATTCCGGAAAACAGCGTCGAAGGCTACCGGGCGGGTTACACGATCAAGGAGCGTCGGCAAATTGAAAGCGCGCTGTTCAAGGGGAAGCTTCTCGGTCTTTCGGCGACCAATGCCCTGGAACTAGGCGTGGACGTCGGGACCTTGGACGCCGTAGTGATGAACGGCTATCCAGGCTCGGTTTCCAGCTTTTGGCAGCAAGCCGGCCGCGCGGGCCGCGGACATAGAGACGGGCTGGCGATCATGGTCGCCCACGATGATCCACTCGAGCAATTTCTGATCCGAGAGCCGGAATTGGTATTGGAGGCGAAGAACGAAAACGTTTGCGCCAACCCGCAGAACCCACAAATTCTCCAAAGCCAGTTGCTCTGCGCCGCCCATGAAAGGCCAATCTCGCCAAGCGAGCTTGCGGGATTTGGCGAGTCCGCCCTTGGTCTTGCAGAAGGAATGGATCGCTCTGGCGAACTGCAATTCCGCGCTGGCCGGTTCTACTATCCGTCATTCGATCCTCCGGCCATGAACATCAGCATCCGCGGCCGCGGCGGTCAGCAGATTTCACTTGTCGTTGACGGGCAAGAGATTGGGACGATGGATCGCTGGCGGGCCATGCAATCTGCCTTTACCGGGGCGGTGTACTTACATCGCGGGTCCAGCTATCTTTCTACCGCTTTGGATTTAGATGGCTCTAAGGCAACGCTTGAGGCGCAGGAACTGCCCTATTACACTCGCGCACTTGTCCAGTCTTTGATCGAGCCCAAGATGGCGGTCCGAGAGGATCGCGTCGGTCCGGGGAAATTCAGTCTGTGCGGCCTTGCTGCGACCGACATGGTGATCGGCTATCGCAAGCTGGCTATCGATGGAGATAGCGTGCTCGGTGTTGAAGACCTTGAACTCCCTGCACAGACTTATGAGACGATCGGGGTCCGCCTTGACTTACCCATGATGGAAGGCGAGCAGGCCTATGAGCAGATTTGCGCCTTGCACGGCATTGAGCACGCCCTCATGGCGGTTGCCCCGCTCATCGCTGGCTGCGACCGGCAGGACCTTGGCAGCGCGTGGTATTCGGTCTTTCCCGACACCTTGGGGCCATCAGTCTTCATCTTCGACCGCACGCCTGGCGGAATTGGTCTATCGGAGAAGCTGTTCGATTGCCTTTTCAACTGGGTGCGCGCTGCCTATCAACTGCTCAGCAGTTGTCCATGCGAACTGGGCTGCCCCGCGTGCTTGCTGAGCGCGCGATGTGAGACGAACAATGAAGCGTTGGATAAGCCACGGACTCTCGCCCTCTTGAAGGCATTCCTCTAGGCTATGTTGCCGCGGGAGAACCTAATGCCTTTCTCAACCCCTGATGGATTCTCGAAAGTGCCCCCACGGCCACGACGGCACCCAAACTCTGACCTTGCACTGCGAACCAATCCTCTCAAACGACCATTTGTAGCCAGCGGCTATCGAACCTTCCACCATAGCTTCGGAAGCATTGTCCATATAGCGTTCGACGTCTTCAATTGAGCCTGGTGTACTCACAAATTGACCCCTGTTCTTATCAATGTAATTGTCCGTCGCACTGAACACGGCTTCTTCGTAATCTTTCGTCCAGTGTCCCTGATATGCGGTGTAACGAGCATACGCAAGGACGATAAGAACCAGCCCAATTTCAGCAATTGATCGGAAGGCTCTGGAGATTTTCAAGCGCTACATCCTTAAGCCGCAGTAATCGCTCAGCTTCTTCAGCTCTGACATCAGCGACGTGAACTGGTCCGGCGTGAGCGCCTGCGAACCGTCGCTTAATGCCTCCGCCGGGTTGGGGTGCATTTCAATCATCACCCCGTCCGCACCGGCGACGATTGCCGCCTTTGACATCGGTGCCACATACTTGGCCACACCGGTACCGTGGCTAGGATCAACGATCACAGGTAAATGGCTGAACTCTTTAAGAACAGGAACCGCCGAAAGATCGAGCGTATTGCGTGTGTAACTGCGGTCCAAAGGCATAACGCCCCTTTCGCATAGGATCACGTTGGGATTTCCCTTGCTGAGAAGGTATTCGGCAGCAAGAAGGAATTCGTCGATCGTAGCCGAAGGGCCTCGCTTCAACAGAATCGGCTTGCCGCTCTTCCCTGCTTCGATCAGCAAAGGAAAGTTCTGCATGGAACGAGCGCCAATTTGAAGGATGTCCACATGGGCAGCGACAAGCGGAACTAGATCGCCGCTCATGACCTCACTGACTGTCACCAAGCCGGTTTCCTTGCCGACTTTCTCAATGATCTTAAGGCCCTCTTCAGCAAGGCCCTGAAATGCGTATGGGGAAGTTCTTGGCTTAAACGCGCCACCCCGAAGAATCGTTGCGCCGGCAGCCTTGACGATTCGCGCGCACTCGGAAAACTGATCGTACGATTCAACCGAGCACGGGCCCCCCATGACAACGAAGTGGCCAGGTCCAATCTTGACCCCTTTGACTTCAACCGTCGTCTTCTCACGCTTGAACTCAAGCGAAGCAAGCTTATAGGGCCGGCTAGTCTGGGTGACCTTGCTAACACCTTCCAATCTGCCAAGAGCCGCTTCAATATGGTCGCGTTGGTCCTGGCTGAGCGCGGCGGGCACTCCGATGGCAACGCGGTCTTGCCCAGGCATGACGAGAGGCTCGACCTTATGGGTGCGGAGGACCTCGCAGACCGCATCGATCTGGATTTGGGTCGCCCCAAGCTGCATGACGATGATCATTGGATGGTAGAGGTTACCTAGCTGACGCGGCGCGGGAACGCTCGGCGACGCCTCGCGTCGTAGTTGGTGAATACCGGAATCGCCAGTAGGAGGTAGAACAAAGCATCATGCTTGGAATATTCGCCCTTTCGTCATTGCTTCTTAGCGGCCATCAGCAGCCGAGTTGTTGTTCGGGAATGGCGGCGTTCGCCAACGATCCGGCTTTCTTAGCAGCTCACCTATCACCGCTCCCATTCGATTTCAAAGCCAAATCTGGCCACACAGTTCATTGGGCAGCCACCGACGGTAAAGAGGCGAGCGGTTTCTATGTCGCGCCAAAGAAGGGGAACAAGGTCTCGATCGTGCTTGTTCACGAGTACTGGGGGCTGAACGACTATATGCGACAAGAGGCTGAGCACATCAACGCTGTGGCTGGCTATGGCGTTCTTGCCGTCGATATGTACGACGGCAAAGTCACGACGGATTCAAACACCGCTGGCCAATACATGCAGGATATGAACGCACAACGTGGTGACGCAATCATCAAGAGCGCCGTGGCTGACTTGAAAAATGGCTCCTTTGGCTCAAAGGCCAAGAAGGTTGGGTCCCTAGGATTCTGCTTTGGCGGAGGCTGGTCGTTCAATACCGCAGTTCTCGGCGGCTCCAGCGTTCAGGCTTGCGTAATGTTCTA
>JBBQMJ010000029.1:0-14966 GCA_038328815.1 Fimbriimonadales bacterium
ACCTTTTATAAGGATTCCAAAGCACGATTTAGCTCGGAATTCGGCTTTGCGTCCTCATGCTCATTGAAGTCGTGGCACGCAGTCACGGGAAGACGTCTTGAACTCGAGGACCCGACTGTGCTGTGGCACGACAAGACCAACAAAGGTTGGGAGACTTTTAAGGGTTTCGTATCGCTGCACTACCCTGAATCGACGTCCCTGGAGGATTGGATCTACTATTCTCAGCTTAACCAGAGGGACGCGATGCGGGCTGCGATTGAGCATTATCGGTCAGGTGATCGATGCCGCGGGGCGCTGATTTGGCAGGTCAACGATTGCTGGCCGGTTCAAAGCTGGGCTCTTGAGGACTATTCGCGGCAGTTGAAGCCGGCCGGGTTCGAGCTGCTTCTAGCCTACGCGCCGATTCTGATTGCGCCGGTCGTGGAGCATGGCCTTGTTGCGGCGATCGTCGCCAATGATCAGCCTCATTCTGTTGATGGCTCGCTTGTCATCGACATCGTTTCGGTCTCGAGTGGCAAGGCCATAAGCACGGAAGCGTTTCCTGTGCGAGTCGCCTCCGGCGAAAGGGTTCGGGTTGGCGGGATAAACGTTAGCGAACTCGAGCTAAGGGAAACCGTTTTGCGATTTAGGCTCCTTTCCGCTGAGATTCCCGATCGGTGGATGATGCTTTGCGAACCGAAAGAGCTCGCTCTGAAGGCGGCACCGGTGACAGTAAATGCGACTTCCAATTCAATCGAAATGCATTGCCCGGGTTTCGTGCAGGACCTGGTGGTGTGGAGCGATTCTGGGGGGCTGTATGACCACGAGACTGGATTGGCCGGGTGCAAGGCAGCAACGGGCATCAATCTCAACCTGAAGTTTGATAGCCCCGGGGGCGTGGCGAATCTTCGAGTTCGCTCAATTGCCGGATACCACGACATCGAGTTCGCCGCGCCGGTTTCTTAGTTTATGTGGCTTAGCTCGACGTTTAGCAGCGCGTCGAGAACATCGTCAGCCGAATAGGTCGTCATTCCTTGCTTGAGGAATTGCGCGATATCTTTGACTTCATCGCCGGCCGTAATCAATGGGGGCTCGGCGACGCCTTTTCGAATCTGTCCAAGGCCGATGGTTGACAGCAGTCCGTTACAAACGCACTTGCGTCCAGCCGTATCAGCTTCGTTTCCGCCCTTGGCGACATAGTCTTCGACGGGTTCACCGGGGCAGCGATAGCCAACCGACCCATCATCTTTTCGATAGAGTTCGCGTAGGTATCCAAGGTCGCAAATACGCTCGCGGCTCTCGTATACGTCGCGCTCGGAAAGGCTCCCTTCTGCTTGAACCACTTTGAACGGGAAACGGGTTGGAGATGCCAGTGGATCGGTGAACACTCCTGCACGGTGCTCGATGCTCTGGTGGATGACCTGCTCCTTGAGCTCGGCAGTGATCCCGGATTCGTTGCAGAAGGCAAAGGCGGTGCCAACCTGGATTCCCTGAGCGCCTTCTTTAAGTGCTGATTCAAGCCCACCGGGATGTCCATAGGAACCTGCAAGCCAAAATGGAAGGCCAAGCTCTCGGAATTGTGCGAGTTCAGGCTCATCGCGGGGTCCGTAGATAGGCTCTCCTGCTTCGTCAAGGGTCATTGGTCCACGCGGCGGGGCGTTGTGGCCACCGGCTGTTTTGCCTTCGATGACGAAACCGTTGACCTTGCCCGTGCATTTGCGGGCAAGCGTGATGGCGAGCGTCGACGATGAAACGATAGCGAGAAATTCGGGGCGCTTCAAACTTGTAACGCCGGGTGGGCAGAACTCTTTGGGATCGAAGTTTATGGAAAACTCTTCGCCTGTTTGGGCGCCTGTCACGTCAAGCTTCAATTCGGCGGGCTCCAACGCAGCAAAGTGATCGAGAATTGATGGGATGGCCTTGGGAATTCCGGCTCCCATCAGCACGTAGTCCACGCCCGCAAGCATTGCACCGAAAAGTGCGGACAGCGTTGGAAGTTGTATTTTCTCAAGCAGGTTGATACCGATAACACCGTCGTGGCCGCGTTTGGCCAGAAATACCTCAACGTAGTTCGCGAGGACAGTGAGCTCGATCAGTGCTTGGGAGGCTTTTACTGCGGGGACGGGTTTGGACTTGAAGGGGGCCTTAGGTTCCTTGCCGTTTGGGATGAAATATCGGTCAAGGGCGCCTTGGGCGACGCTTTTGATTGGGAAGGACTCGATGGCTTCGCGCAGGTTCCCGTCAAGGTCTCCTAGCTGCAACCTGTGAGCTAGCGTCAGGTCAAGGCCGGTGCCCGATACCACTCCAAGTTGTCCCCTTTTCGCGACTATGGAAGCTAATTGCCAGGACGAAACCGAGATTCCCATTCCACCCTGAATAATCTGTGGATACGCCATCAAACCTGCCTCGGCCCGCGGGCTGGAGCCGCTATGAGTCTATCGCGGAAGCGATTCCATTTCAGGTCATGGTAATCATGGACAAACAAGTTATCGCGAGGAAGGAATCGCTTTCACGGATGGTCTCTCGACCCGATACTCCTTGAGATGCACTTGCGCTTTGCTTCTAATTCCTTACTCATCGCCATCTTGGCCGTTATGTTGGCGACCGGATGCCGATCCGCAGAATCGAAGCTCGAGGGCCAGTGGAACGAGCAGTCTAAATCCGATAACATCTTTGCCAATATGGCCGTTCAGGCAGGACCCAAGGGATTGCTCACGCTGACGGCAGATCACAAATTCACGTTGGATACAGAGACCTTCCGGAAGGATCCGAGGAAAGCAGATTCGATGGTCAATCAAGGCCACCAGATTTTAGGCACATACGAGGTTGCCGAGCGGGAAATGACCTTCCATGCGGTGACCGTGGATGGCGAACCGGCTGCCGATTTTGAGGCCAAGGAGAAACAGTCGCTCGAAGCTGATTCGGCAAAGCTAGATCAGATGTTCACATCCCAGGACCCTCAGACGACGCCGGAACAGCAGCAAAAGCTCCAAGACCTTCAGAAGGATATTAACAAGAGTCTTGATAAGTTTGCCCAGATGGCGCGGACACCGATTCCAACAAGCGGATCTGTGAACGAGCGGTTCAACACGATCGAGTTGACGCGTGAGAGCGGTCGGCCGATGGAATTCGGCAAGAAACACACGCCGTAATGGCCGATTTTCGACGGTGGAGACCTTGCGAACTGGCCGTATACAGCGAGGTACCGGACCTAGTAAGGTCAAGGACATGTCCCATCTGATCGTGCTGAAGCCAGCCCTGCTTGCGTTGGTCCTCCTTCTTACTTTTGTCGCTCAGGCACAGGAGCTCCAGACCCGCTGGGCTGCGGGGGTGACCCCGGAAAATGCGCATCAGGAGTATCCCAGGCCCCAGATGGTCCGGGAGAACTGGGTGAATCTGAACGGGACTTGGGAGTTGAAGATTCAGAAGGTTGGATCTGCGGTGGCAAATCGGATGAAGCATCTGATTCTGGTTCCGTTTCCGGTGGAGTCTCAGCTCTCGGGTGTGCGCCTGCCGGTAGCGCCCGATGACGAACTCATCTACAGCCGAACCTTCCAGCGTCCGCATGGCGAAAGGGTGTTGCTGCACTTTGGCGCTTGCGATTGGTCGACGACTGTGCTGGTGAACGGCAAGGAAGTGGGTTATCACTATGGCGGATACGATCCGTTCACGTTCGACATTACAGAGGCTATAAACGCAGATGGGGATCAGCAGTTGACGGTCCGTGTGACTGACCCAACGGACTCAAGCACACAGCCGAGAGGCAAGCAGGCGCTGAAGCCGGAGGGGATCTTCTACACATCGACGAGTGGCATTTGGCAGACGGTTTGGTTGGAAGGCGTTCCCAAGCGTCATATCGAGAACTTTCGCATAAAGACGGGCAACGAAGGCCGGGTTGACATTGGTGCGCAGGTCGCTAGCGGCGTGGTGGGCCTTAAAATTCGGGCCGAAGCGATAATTGGCGGCAAGCCAAAAGCCAAATCCGAGGCGCCTATCGGAGCGCGAATTGTGCTCCATATACCGTCGGCCAAAACTTGGACGACGGAGCATCCGAAGCTTTATAACATTCGCTTAAGCCTGATCGACTCCAGGGGCAAAGTTATCGACTCTGTGATGACGTATTGCGGCTTTCGCCAAATTGCGGTGAGCAAAGGCAAGGACGGGCAGCCTCAGGTCTTGCTGAATGGCAAGCCGTGTTTCATGATGGGCCCCCTCGATCAAGGTTTTTGGCCAGATGGGCTGTATACCGCGCCCAGTGAAGATGCCATGAAATACGACCTTGAGGTCACGAAGCGGCTTGGATTCAACATGATCCGCAAGCACGTGAAGGTAGAGCCAGATCGCTGGTATTACCTTTGCGACAAGATGGGCATTCTTGTAATGCAGGATATGCCAAGCGGGGATGGCTCGATTGGGCCGGGCGATCCTGACATCGCCCGTTCCGCTGAATCCGCGGCGGCTTTCCGCAGGGAACTGAAGGCCATGGTGGATGGACTTTACAACCATCCTTCCATCGTATCGTGGGTGCTGTACAACGAGGGCTGGGGCCAGTGGGACACGGCTCAGATGACTGAGTGGCTTAAGGGCTATGACGACTCGCGTCTTGTGGATAGCACGACGGGTTGGGCTGATCGTGGCGTCGGAGATTTTTCTGATGTGCACGTCTATCCGGGACCGGGTGCTCCGGCCAAGGATCCGCTGCGAGCCCTAATTTTGGGTGAGTTTGGTGGCTTGGGGCTGCCCGTTCCGGGGCATATGTGGCTTGAGAAGGGCTGGGGCTATCAATCGTTCAAGACGCCCAAGGAGCTAACGGATAGGTTCGTAGAACTGATGTTTGACCTGCGTGAGCTGATCACTAACCAAGGACTGAGAGGCGCTGTATATACGCAGACGACTGACGTTGAGACGGAGCTGAACGGTCTGATGACCTATGATCGCGCGTTAGTCAAGATGGATGAGAAGCGTGTTCGAGAGGCGATTGCATCTCTCAAGGTTCCGCTAGTTGTGGCGTCGGTTGTCCCAACTTCTGAAACCGAGCCTGCGACGTGGCGATACACGGTGGATAAGCCGGGTGATGGATTTGAGCTGGCGGGCTTTAAGGATTCCTCATGGAAGGAGGGCCCGGGGGGCTTTGGGACCACAGGGACTCCTGGGGCCGTGGTCAGGACGGTTTGGGATACCAGTGATATTTGGATTCGGCGTCATTTCACGTTGTCGGAGAGCCATGAGGACTTGGCACTTAGGCTACATCACGACGATGACGTCGAGGTCTATCTGGATGGGAAGCCCATCTATAAGGCTTCAGGTTGGACGAGTTCTTATCGGAACTTTCCCCTCGGCGCGGTCGGCGCGGGCGTTCATACGCTTGCGATCCACTGCCATCAGAACCAGGGCGGCCAGTATATAGACGCCGGTTTGGCTGAGATCAAAGGGGCGCACTCTTAGGCCGCTGCTAGTTGCAGGACGTTCATCGAGATGGTCCTCAGAACTTCCAGCCGTTGCGGACCAGTTGGCGGTGGGACGTATTGCGGCTGAGTGGGCCGCACTTTAGTGAAGTCAATGATTTCGGTGCGATCCAAGCCGGGAAGAAATCTCTTCAATCGATTGATATCAAGTCTGTAGGAGATAAAGCCGTGCCCGGGGACGAACTCGATCAAGCCTTTCTTCTCTAAAGTTAAAATCCAGAACTCCTCGACCGAGTTGATCTTTCTCAGGCTGCCGACGGAATAGAAACCGTTAGCCGGTCCAACCACGCTTCGAATCCCGTGACCCTGTGGGTTGTTTTCTAGCTCAGACGTCATAAGGTCCATGCCTTCGTCAAAATCGCCCCAGGCGGCAATGCGGTCGACGTCGATGACTCCGCAGACGTCTGCGCCTTTGCGAGCTTCGGGGAGGCCAGTGAATTTGTTCACGCTTTCGGTGACCTTGCGGACGTAGACGTTGTCCATCTTGAAGTCTTCGAAGGCAATTTTCTTCTTGACCATTTCCTCCATGAAGGAGTAGACGGGTTCGGCGGCAGGTCCCTTGAGCTCTCCACCCCTACCTATGATTTTCTCGACAATCTGACCCTCCTCTACGGGAAGGAATTCCTGAACGACGTAGCCGCGGTTACCGCACTTGAACATATCGTTGATGGGCAGGTGCTCGATGCCGAAATCGCGTAGGGTGTCGCTAGCTTTTGCGACTCCATCAAAGGTCAGGCCGGCATTGTAAGAGGCTTCCTCCCCGATCCTTTCGACCAGTTGGCGCGGGCCAATGAAGTCGACGGGCATCTCCATTTTGGGTAGCCAATCGACCATTTTGAAAACCTTTAAGACTAGCTTCTTTCCAGCGACCTTCCATACGTCGAAGAACGTTGATGCCTGGCCCCGGCTAAGAGGGGCTTCAAGCTGGAACGGCAGATTGTTTGGCGCAATCCAAGGTCCCGGCTTTTCTGGGAGCGGCAATGCTTCCGGATACGCATCCGCGGAGGGTACAAAACCTTGGGGTCTTGTAGGGGGCTCGGGGTGTAGCAAGGTCGGAGTTTGCGATTCCGAAGGCAGGTCTGCGGGTAGTTCCGCCTCAGGCAGCAGAGGCGTTTTGCCTTTCGTGAGTGGCTTCGCTTCGGCCACGAGTTGCTTGAACGCGGCCTGAATTTGTTGTTCTTCCGGATATAGTTCGGTCGCGGCAGCGGGCACTTTTGGATCGTGAATTTGCGCCCGAATGTTCTTCAACGCTTTGTTGATGTCGCTGCCTCGAAGCACTTGCGTCTTAAAGCGCGGCATTTGGGCCGCTAATTCAGTTGCCGATTCGGTCGCTATGAACGCAGCCTTTTCCGTCGGAGTGGCTTTGGAAAACGCGGCGAGACCACCATTCTTAATTTCTTTGGCGACCTTGACTGCAAACTGCATCGCAGTTGATTTACTGAGCAGACTCATCGCCGTGTAAACCTCATTCACGGTGCTTGCGCCGACCACTCCCATTCCAATCCAGTTCAACGCTCGAGCCCATCCGGGAGTCTTTTGAAGGTCTGCGAGGTAGTAGCGGCCCGTGCCGAGCACTTCTACGGCTCCTCGCGCAAAGGCGATTTCCGCGTCTTCACCAGCGTATTTGGGAATGGTTTGGGCACTGAATTCGACAAGGAGATATGCATTCAGGCTGAGTTGTAGCAAGGTCCTGGCGAGACCTGCTTCAAGGCCAAGGGGAGTCAAGGCAGCTAAGGCAATGGCGACGCTCTTCTCTGTGTCTTCGACCGCCTTTTGAGCTTTCAGGTCGTCGTAGAGGACCTTCACCCCGCCAACATGGGCAATCGCGACGTAGTCGGTGACCCATCGATAGCCCTCGCCTTCCTTGAGAGGCTTCATAAGCAGGGGCTTGAGGTCTGCCTCTACCTGCTCGAATCCGTGACCAGTGAGATCAAGGAGGGCGTGGATATCCTTGTCGGGAATATCATTCGCGTTGTTTAGTGAATCGTTTACTGACTTGGCATACTGGTCGAAGGCCGTGACATAAACACCCTGATCGCCCGGTGCGAGGTTCTTTTGAAGCCAGTAGCGCAGCGGCATCGTATCGAGAACCTTCTTTCCGGTCGGCATTGGCGTTCCGTTGATGTTCCTGATCTCATCTCTGGACCCTTGAACCACCATGTCAAGCAAGATCGAGCTATCTTCTCCTCCTTTGTGGGGGTTCCAAGCCTGGATAAAGGCGATCTTCTTTTGGTCCGTGTTGACGCTGGCAAGTTGATCGGCAATCTCCTTCATCATTTGCACGAAGTGATCGCGAAGAAGCAGTGCAGCGGCGTGATCCCCAATACGGATTTTGGTTGTGACAGAGAGGGGCACATTCCGGTTCGGATTGTCATGCATCTCGAAGATGTTGCTAATCGCGCTGTTTTCGACGGCTTCCTCAACTTGGGCGGGGAGGGTCTTCAGGTTTTCCAGGCGGTTATCACCTGATGCCTTTGCCGCCTTTTCTAGGGCGTTGGCCCAGAGCGAGGCGCTTGGATCGGGAAGCACTGCAAGCACGGCTGTGCTCTTTTTCATCTTGAACTGCTGGGGATCGGCGAAGGTAGCGAAGAGGAGGTCCCCTGCGGAGGCGTCGAGGTAAAGGGTGCCTGGTTCACGACTCGCTTCGCCGGGAACCAGGCGGACGTCTCCATCCTCGACGATTTGAATTACTGCCCGGTACGATCCGCCTGGCGCATTGGGAATCTGAGTAGGATCGACTTTCTTGGCTTTGACGATGCTCTGGCCATCAAACTCCAACCAAGATTCGCCGCGGCCAACGACTAAGTCAATCTCGTCGAGGGGCACTGGTGACTTGGTTTGTGCTTCGATTACAATCCGTTGACCTAAGAACGCCTTCTTGGTGGCTGCTGTGTGAAGCTCGCCGACGCGCACTCCTTTGGGGTCATCGTTCATCTCAACCGCGAAGTCGAGGGTGGCTTCGGTAGTGCCGGAGTCCAGGAACCAGCCGCCTTCGGCGCCGTTGATCTTGAACGACTTCCTGCCCGCCATGACCCCTGGAGCGCACTGCACCTGAAGGAGCATCGCGGGCATGTCTTGAAAGTTCTGGGCGGTCGGACCGGTTAGCATGGAAGCGACCGTACCCTGGCCCATGTTCCAGGCTCGCTTCAACGCTGGGTCAAACCCCTCTGACTTGATGTCGCTAAGGAAGGCAAGCGGTTTGTATCTTACGTTTTTATCCGCACTCTGCAGGGATTTTAGGTCGCCAGGTTTGACCGGGAGCTTGTGTCCGTAAACAAAGACGGTAAAGGTGTCTGAGTCTTCCACACGACGGGGAACGATTCGGCCTACGTAGGGACTGTCGGTCATCAGATCGATCCCTTGGATCGCTATCGCGTCGGATATCGACCAAACATCTTCTTCCTCCTTGTATCCGCGCAATTTATCGACTGTGGGCTCCAGCGCAAAACCGACAGAGAGCATTCCAGGAGCGTCGGCGAATACTTGGAGGGCCGGATCGGAGATGCTCTTTGCCCAAGGCGCGAGGGCAAATGTGTTGCTCGCAGCGGGGTCTGCAGCCATCGCCGCTTTGCCTGGGAGGAACATTCCGTTTGGAACGCCGGACCCGAGGTTCAATATCTTTGGCACCTGCATAGGTTTCGGGGGCATCGTGAACGCTTGATTGAGCAGTTGGAGACCATAGGCTTCAACCCATCCATGGCCGTCGGATGGTTTCGCCGTTTTGGCCTTCGCGAAGTCAATGTAGGTCCAGATTTCTGACCCCCATTTCTTCCTTTCATGGTCGAGGCGTTGGTTGATTACGGAGAGCTTGGCTAAGTCCTCGTCCCAGACGGCCTTGCAGGCGGCGTTGATCGTAGCCGCTGCTGCCTGCGCGCCTGTTCTGAGGGATGCATCTTCGGCTTGCGCGATCTTAAGGGATGCGGCGCAATTAATTACCCTGAAGTCGCCATCAGGGTGGTGTGCCCAGTAGGCGAGCCGACATGAGTAGATCGCTGCCTCGTACAGGGCTCGAATCAAATCGAAATCAGACATCTTCTTGTCGCGCCAAGCCTGGACCTTTAGATTGATGTCGGTGAGGGAATCTTGGACCTGTTTTTCTTGACCTTCGACCCACTTCGCCGAGGAATCGTCCATGACCGAAAACTGCGGGTTGTGGACGTCGTGCCCCTGCGTGATAATCCAACCCGAGTGCTCTCCCACCACCTCCATTTGGAGTCTCGCCTTTTCCTCGTCTAAATCTAGGATTGCGGCCTTCAGCGTCTTGCGTACGCGATCGGCAAGTTGAAGAGGTGTCGGCTGAGCCTGGGGCTTGGTCCCTTGCCCAATCGCCCCGGTCGCCGACATCGCCAAGGCGCACAGCAGAAGACTACTAGTCAGATTCTTAAGAGACATTGCGTTCAGAAACTCCCGGCAACAGCCCGGCAAGCTGACGCCTCCGCAGGCATTCTATCAGCCTGAAAGGAAACTTGCAACGAGATATGGCTGTGAGTCTTTGGAATGTCGATTAGGTAAGTGGTCCGGCGCCAAGCGACTGGCCATGAAAAGGTAGTGGTTCCAGGGCAAGAGCAAGCCTACTTTTGAGGCGCCTCTATCAAAATAACGTAGCAAAAAGTTCAGCGAACAAATATGATGGTGAGGATGCTGCCTGTTCTCATTGCTACTTTATTGTTTGCTCAGTCATCCGATAAGCTCGCCGTCGCTCCCGAGTTGCCAGCGGGACAGACAACGGACGCCGGCCCATTTGCTGGAAAGGTGCCTACGAGCGACTCGAAGACGATCCAACTAACCCCTGAGTACACGCTGAAAGTCAGCTACGTGCTAAAGGATCCGGTCGATATCATCGTCCCTACGAACATCACTTGTGGAGGTGTATGCGAAGGCAAGAAGCATGTAGCCCACGAGCAATGTGACTCCTCGTGCGACCTGCCCTGCAAGGGTGGGCACACATTTTGGGTCTCCACCACGTTCTCTCCCGAGAACGATCCTCCTCTTAAGGACCCAAGTCTCCCCAATTTCCACCCAACTCAAGCGCTGTCAAAGATGATTGCCCAGGATATGAGTGCCACGGTTGGCTTGAAGGAGGGCCTCGTTCAATCGGCAACCCATCTGGTTGAAGACTGGGTAAGGAGTAGCGAGTCGAACAAACCTGTCGACGTCCCATGCTTCTATCTTTACCATAAGCCATGCATGCAGCGAAGGCTTCAAAAGCGGTCAAGAAAGTGGAGGGTCGTTGCCCATTACGAGATCAGTGGGGGCCTGAATAATGCTCACGGCGACGGCGAGATCGGAACCTATGTATCCGACAGCCCAAACCCGGTCTTGGGTAAAGAGTTCTTAGCCTGCCAATGCGATATCGTCAAGAAGGATGATAGCGGGAATCCGATCCAAGACAAGAGCACGATGCCGGACGACGCGGCTAGCAAGGAAGTAGGGCAAGTTCCCGGCGTGAAGATGGACCTTGGCAACGGCCCATTCGTTGCCGGCCCTGGCCAGCAGAAGTTATGCGGCATGACCGTTCAGCCCCAAGACCTCAGCCACGCGAAGTGGACGGTTAACAATCCCTACAGCATGCCGATGTATTGCTCGGTCTCACCCGGCACGATTTGCAAATCGGAAGATCCTGCCTACCAAACGCTTGTCGTGGTCGTGCTTACGCAGGTCAGGGTGGATTCTAAGAGTTCCGCGACAGTCACATTGTTGACTTCCACGAATCCCGAGTTCCCACAGGACCCTTCGGTCTTGACGGACTTGAGCACGGCTTGTATTGAGATGAACAAGCTCACGCCGGTACCTGGCGTTCCGTTCCATTTTGAAATGGGGCAGAACCCGCTGCTCACCGCCATTGGGTCACTGATCAACGGGCAGAACTTCAGAGGTCCGTTTAACCAAGCTCTTATCTGGATGCTTACAGATCACGCGTCGTTTGACGATATCGTCCATAAGCTGCTTCTTTCTCCGCCCGCAGGTCGGTACGCAGGGCTTCTTATGGACCTTGAGCAAGTGATCGGGGTCAACACTGGACATCCGGACTTTAAAAAGCTTCTGGATCCTAAGCTACTGCTAAGCACGGTGGCTAAAGAAGAGACCACTAAATGGCTCGTGGGCAAACTTGGCACGTCTGATAAATCGGGCACGATCAAGTGGCTGGCTTCCCACACCACGGACTTCAAGTTGAGCCTCAAGGACTTGAAGACGGATGCCGAGGCAATCGCACTCAAGCACGTTGCGGACGTGGCAAATTCATTGGTTTCCTCGGCTGATCCTGCCGAGCAAGCTGCCGCGTTGGAACTCATCACAAAGTCCGTGCCGGAGAGCCTGCGAGAACCGTTTGCGCGAGCTGGTGGTCTGGACGGCGTTGTCAAGCTTGTTTCGAGTAACAATCCGATTCTTGTTGACCTGAGCATGAAGTTGCTTGCCCAGTTCAAGGATAAGCAGACCAGTTACGGACTGCTTAACATCGATCCTTCAATGCCGCCCGACGTGATGACGAAGGCCAAGGACCTGTACAAGTCGATCATGCAGAGTCCCTAGGCTGGCACCGGGCTCTATGGTAAGGTCTGCAACGAGGTTTTGTAGATGATTAAGCGGCCTGAGGAGTCCATCGAAGATATGATTGCCGGTCTTGAGGAAAAGACCGGCAAAACATTTGAGGCATGGTGTGAGGTTATTCGCGCAAAGGCTTTGCAGAAGCACGGCGAAATCATGTCTCTCCTGAAGGGTGAGCACGGCGTAAGCCACGGCTATGCCAACCAAATCGCCCTTCGCTTTTTAAAGCTCGGCGCGCCCACTGTTGCTGGCGAAGACCCTATTGATGCTTTGTTTGCTGGATCAAAATCTGCATCAAGGCCCATCTATGACGCAGTGCTGGCGAAGATCAAGGCTTTCGGTTCTGACGTCGATCTTGCGCCTAAGAAGGCTTACGTTAGCGTTCGAAGGTCAAAGCAATTTGCTCTGCTTCAGCCGGCTGCTGGCCGGTTGGATGTGGGTATTAACCTCAAGGGCGTGGCGCCAGCAGGTCGGTTGGAGGCATCGGGTTCTTTCAATGCGATGTTCAGCCACCGCGTAAAGGTCGCGAGCGTCGCCGAAGTTGACGACGAGCTTGTGGGCTGGCTTCGAGACGCTTACAACCAGGCCTAGCCTTTGCCTAGAATCTCGCCAGGCGAAGTTCGGTGATGGGGATGTCCGTCTCCATTCCGGAAATGACTTGAGAAAGTAGTTTGCCGGAGATTGGTCCAAGGCTCATGCCCATCATGCCATGCCCCGTTCCAACCCATAAGTTGTCCATTCCCGGGACATTGCCGATGAAAGGCATGCCGTCGGGAGAACAAGGCCTGAAGCCGCTCCAGACCCGTTGGTCTTGAAAATCGGACTCTCGGAACTGTGGGAAGTATTGCGGGATCGACTTAACCATTCCGTTGACTCGCTCTTCGTCGATGTTCAATGTAGTCGCTCCGAGTTCCATGGTTCCGCCAAACCTTAGAGCGTGTCCCATCGGGGTTACGGCGACTCGGGCTTCAGTGAGGATAGAACAAAGGGCGGGCATCTGTCTTGGCGTCGGAAGGGTCATGTTATAGCCCTTTCCGGAAACGAGTGGTAGCTTGAAGCCGACGGTCTTTAGGAGATCTGTGCTCCATGTACCGGTTGCAATAACGAATTGATCTGCCTCAAATTCGCCGTCCCTAGTGTGAGCCATACGGACCTTATGGCCATCCTTTGTGAACCTAACCACTTCCTCGCCTTCTTTGAACGGCACGCCCAGGGACACAAGCTTTTCGCGTAAGCCCTGCATGAAGAGGTCTGGGATTAGCCTGCAATCCTGAGAGAAATGGACGCCGCCGGCCACGTCCATGTCGATCTGCGGATCCACACCCTTGAGTTCGCTGCCAGACAGGACGTTCGCTTTCAGGCCAAGCTCTCTCGCCTTTACGGCTACGGTGGCCTCGTGATCGAGAGCCTGTTGTGTCTTGCAGAGCATCAGCAGGCCTGTCTTTGTTAGACCGAAGTCAGGGAGCACTTCCTCTAGCTCCTCATACAGCGACCGGCTGGCAAGATTTAGTTGCAGCAGCAAGGGGCTATGACATTCGACTTGCGCGCGGGTCGCATTGCGCCAGAACAGCCAAGACCACCGGATGAGCCGTTGGTTCAGCTTGGGAGCAAAGGAGAAGGGGCAGTCTCCATGCAGCATCATACGGAGCCCAAGACCAATCATTCCCGGCGCGGCAAGCGGAGTGAAGTGACTTGGGACGATCATGCCGCTATTTCCGAATGAGCATCCGTCGGCGCTCTCAATATGGTCGCTGACCACGACGACTTCATGCCCAAGCAAGCGACAATAATAGGCTGTACTAAGCCCGATGACTCCCGCACCGATTACGACGACCTTGGAACTCAAGTACGCAGTCCCCATCTGAATGGGTCATCCTCTCGGAATATCAGCTTTGCTTCGCCGGTTATGAATGCTGTGCCTGTGATGGTAGGAATGATATCGTCGCCACGCAACTGATAGGAGGCCCCAAATAAACTGCCAATGATGCTTTCTTGGACGTAGGTTTCCCCCGGCACTAGCAAGCCGTCTGCGGCAAGGCAAGCGACCTTTGCACTTGTCCCAGTCCCACAGGGAGATCGATCGTAGGCGTTTCCGGGGCAGAGAACGAAGTTACGACTATTGGCGCCAGGGGCTTGCGGAGGACCATAGAATTCGATGTGATCTATTTCAGCCCCGTTTGCCCCAGTAATTCCTTTTTGCGATAGAGCGCACCGGATTGAGGAGGCAAGGTCGGTTAGCTTACGAAGATCATCGGAAGGCATTTTGGGCTCCTCAACCAGAAAGAACCAGTTGCCTCCCCAAGCCACATCGCCTATGACATGTCCTAGCTCAGGCGTGTGGACTGATACCCTCTTGGCCAGCCGGTAGGCGGGCCGGTTCTGGACTGAAACGGATCCATCGGGATGAAGTTCGGCAGCGACTTCACCGATGGGTGTCTCGATCCTGTGTCTTCCAGTAGTTATTTGGCCAAGGTGTTTCAGCGTTGCTATCAGACCGATTGTGCCGTGCCCACACATACCCAGGAAGGACGCATTATTGAAGAAGATAACGCCAGCGGCAAAATCCTCGTGAGATGGCTCGAGCAGCAGCGCGCCGACGACGGGGTCGGAGCCACGAGGTTCCAAGACAACAGCGGTCCTTAGGTAGTCAAAAGTTTCCTTGAAGTCAGCGAGCTTTTCGGCGGGTGAAACGCCTTTGAGCGGGGGCATCCCCGCGAGGATTATGCGGGTGGGCTCGCCACCGGTGTGGGAATCGATTACGTTAAGTTCGCTTACCATTAGGTCCTCGCCCACAGAATTATTGTCCTCACGTCAACAGGGACCCGATTCTTGGCAGGTATGGCTATGGTTGCGCCCACACGCAGCTGCTTCAACATTGAACGATTACCGACATTTATACAGCTTACGGTATGCGGGGCACACGAATCCACGGAGCGTTCCTGCCAAAGTATCTTGGCCGACGCTTCACGAGACGGA
>JBBQMJ010000030.1:0-14957 GCA_038328815.1 Fimbriimonadales bacterium
CGATAGGGATTGTCGATAGGGCCAAAATCAGGTCATATATCGGCTCTTTTAGCCTTGGCTGCAGTTGCCGCGCATACCCCTTTGCATTCGTGTCATTGTGCAGGGAAAGAACCTTGGGAATGCCTTTGATCTTCGAACCGAGAGCTTTGTAAACGAGGTTTGGGATTGACCTCGTTCTCTTTAACGGACCGCAGTAAGTGACCTCTTTGAACATGGTCTGGAGCGCCCGAAGGGCGAAATAGGAGACGCCAGGATCGCTATCCAAGTCATTGGCGTTGCTTGGTGTGATGTAGAAGACCCGATCCATCGCCATGGCTAAAGGGCGCCTTCATTCCCTTCTGCCAAAAGCCAGTCACGGAATTTCGCAAGCCCATCGACAAAGGCGGTCGCAGGTTCGTAGCCAAGGAGAGCGGCGGCCTTTTCTGTCGATGCCCATGTCGCGGGTACATCCCCGGGCTGTTCTGGCATCCAATTGATAATCGCCTTCTTACCTAAAACTCGCTCAAGGTCCTCAATTAGCTGGGCGAGGCTGACCGTTTTGTTGTTGCCAAGGTTGATCGCCTCGAAGGCCGAACCTTCATATTGAATGGCGCCCAGTATGCCCTGCACGGTGTCCTGGACAAAGGTGTAATCGCGCCTTGTTGAACCATCCCCAAAGACAGGGATTGGCTTGCCCGCCAGCATTAGCTTGGCAAATTTGTGGATGGCCAAGTCCGGCCGCTGCCGAGGGCCGTAGACGGTAAAGAAGCGCAACGCAATGAATCGGATTCCGAATAGATGCGAATAGACATGGCCCAACAGCTCGCCGCTAATTTTGGTACTGGCGTAGGGACTGATTGGTTGGGGTACGGCAACGTCTTCACGCCACGGAACGTCGGGGCTTACGCCGTAGATGCTGCTTGATGAGGCAAATACAAACTGTTTGGTTCCGCGTTTACGGGCGAATTCCAGCAGGTTCTGGGTGCCAAGAACGTTCGTTTGCTGATAACTTACAGGGTCGTCGATTGAAGGGCGGACACCAGCCTTCGCGGCTAGGTGGATGATCACGTCGGGTGACTCAGGCACTGCTCGCTCAATTGCCTTTAGGTCACAGATGTCCTCTTCGACGAAAGTTAGTCGCGGAAACTGCGACAGGATTTTGAGGTTTTTCCTCTTAATATCAACGGAATAAAAGGGGTCTAAATTGTCTAGGACGATGACGCCATAGCCATCTCCTGCCAGTCGCTCTGCCAAATGGCTGCCGATAAAACCAGCTCCTCCCGTCACGAGCGCAAGGCGGCCTGGATTCATTGAAAAAAGTATGGCAGATCATGACGTTGCCCCGGATGGTCAGTTACGAACAAGGAAATGGCCGCCACGTCTTTCGACGTGACGGCCATCCACATTAGGAGGAGTTCCTTACGGTCTAGTGCCGAACATCGTGCCGGCGTTGCCAGTGATATACATGTCCGTTGCAACTCCAGCAGTGTACGCGAGGATCGGTTTGAATCCGGCGAGTGCCAATGTCGTTCCGGCGAGCGGAGTGAAGTTACCCTTTGTTTCATCGGCAAACATGCTGGAAGCCTGCGCGTCGCTATTCATCCAAGCGATTGAATCGCGGGTTCCTGTGTTTGTCGCTGAGAAGTGAACGCCATACAATGAGCGGCACACATTCATCTTGGTGGCTCTTAAGAAGCCGTTCAAGTTGCAAACATTGCCCTCTGGCCATGTTGGGTCGTTGTTCAGAATGCTGTACAACGTCGGGTACTTGCCTGCATAAGGATTGGCCTGCCAATTCATTGCTGTCAGCGTCGGCATTAGCGTATTCCATGAGCTGTGAGAAGCCTCGTCGACCTGGATACCCTGAGTGCAATCAACGGTAACGTTGTTCTGAAGGAGGTTGTCTCGACCCGCGTTGATTAAGTAGCCCGTGTTTGAGCCGCGAACAACGTTGCCGGTCACGGTGATTCCTGAAGCTCGACCATCAAGGTAGATGCCCCAGATTCCGTTGGTGCCTGGCAATCGAGCGTAGGTGCTTTCAACATAGTTGTTTCGAACGATGTTGCCGCGCTGAGAAGCGTCGGTGCCACTAAGATAGATACCGCCTGAGTCCTGAGTGTCGGTGCAAGCATTCCACACGTGGTTGCCGTCAGCAATATTGTCGTTGCCGAAGAGTTGGAGAGCCACGCTCGGGCACTGACTGATGTTGTTATGCAGGGCTTGGTTGCCAACGCCCCAGAGCATCACGCCAGATCGGTAGGAAGGCATGATCTGAGCAAAGCGTGTGATCGCGTTGTTCTGAACGATGTTCCTTGCTGAGACCAGGTTCAATCTGTCTCCGGCGTAGACGTAGACGCCATATTCGCCCAGGTCTTGCATGGTGATCGACTTGATTAGATTGTCGTGCGAACAGGCTGGCGCGCCGCCGAGTTCCTGTATGATGACCGCGCTGCCGCCGCAGTTATCAATCTGGCCGCCAACAATGGTAACGTTGCTGCAGCGCTGAAGCATTATCGCGTCATTGCGCCCATGCTCCATCGTAAAGCCCTGCCATGTCATATTCTGCTGATCGGTCAGCTTGACAATTGGCCCACAACCTGTTGAGACATAAGCCGTGGTACCAGCTAGATTGCCCGTTGGGTAGTAAACAAGGAGGCCAGTGGCCTTGTCAATGTAGTACTCACCAGGAGCATCGAGCTCTGAAAGAGCGTTCTTAACGTAGAATCGTCCGCCTGGGAGACTTGGATAAGTCTGCGCGTGAGCGAAGGTCAGAGCACTCGTCGTACGATTGACCGTTCCGTAATCTGAGGTGTACGCCCAATCGAACGCGGATGGGAAACCGCAAATGACGGCGTCTGTGTCCGTGGAGTTCAACTTCGCGGTAGTGAGGTCGGCCGTGAAACTGTAAGAATCAATACCTAGTGCGACTCTGGCATAGCCCGTGTTCGGCCATCTGGCCGCCGTCTGCCGCTGGCCGTTTAGGAAAAGTTCGATAGCCGTAGAGGGGCTATTTCCTGTCCATGTACCCTTGGGGAAGAGACCGAAATCGGTGACACCCAGAGCTTTAAGGTCCGCGCAGACCAGAAATGGCCGAACGGAAGCGCTGACCCGTGGGGCAAGGCGTGCATCCAGAGGAAGCCAATTCTTGATTTGGACCCCTCCGTCCAAAACAGCGCCCTTGGCAACGGTGGAGTTATAGATAACAGGACCAGTCGAGGTCGGTCGATCGAGGCTATTGAACGCAAGCGATGCGGCCTGGTAATAGTGTCCGGGGGCCACGTCAACGATCGCGCCCTTAGAAGAGATGGTGCCCTTTGAGCGCATCAATCGAAGAGTGTCCCGGGCGGCGCCAAGTGTTGCCTTGGGGCCGTCGGTGTTAGCAGCGTTTGCGCTAGGCAATGTGCCACTCCAAGAATCCTTGCCGCTCGTGCTTACATAAAGATGTGTTTGTGCAAAGCATGTGCCAGCAAATGCAATGGTAGCTGCCAAGGAAGCAAGGCCCTTGGCACCCCGCCGAATATTGCGGGTTGAACAATTCAATTTAGATTTCAGTCGTACATTCATTCCGTGAGTCATGGATCGCTCCTAAGTTAAGTCTTGTAACTAGCTCGTACCTCGCTCAGTGCGCCGACTAATACGCACTTATGCGAGGGTCAAATACTGGGATTTTGATAGTTGTAAGTACAACACAAACTCCAGGGACGGTTTACGCTTGCCTGGTAGTTCAACTGGGATTCGGGTTCGCCAATGAGTGCGCCGATCTCCGCAATATTGCCTGGGTAGGCATTTGTGGTCTTATAAGGCGCCAAAGGGTTGTGGCCGGATATATTTGAACCTGGCCGCAGAACTCTTGGGACAATCCAACTCTCGGGAAAACCTGTCAACGATACTATGATCGGATGGCAGCTCCCATCAAAATAGAGGGGCTTGGTGGAAAGTGAACAGCTTGGCCAAGCGGCTAGGTTAGGAGCGAACCTGCGAAATTAGTCCGGATTTTTTTGATACCCGCGAAACCAATGCTCGAGACCAAAGATAATGCCTACAATCACAAGCGGACCTATGAGGCTGACGTAATGCGCATTCACTACGCGGCTACCCATAAGTGTTGCCCGGTAGAAGCCGCTATTCGTCGGGTCGTTGACGAGCCAGACGTTCCAGAGACCCTTTAATACAGCAAGTCCAACCAGACCTGCGCCAACCCAACGGTAGCCTGGCAGGGAGCCTTTGCTATAAGCCCGTGCAAAGGCTTCGCCGTAGAGGAACATTCCCAGCACCGTGAGGAGCGCGGGAATTAGCAAGATGTCAGTGATCGTGAGTGAATAAACCATAGGAGGGTGCGTTCGTGAACCTAGCGTTGGTAAGTGGTGGACATTTTGTACGTTCTTAGGCCGAACTCAGCTTCAATTATACAAGCCTCTGGCGAAGACGGTCAATTGGTAATTCAACGAAGTTGAACAAGAGAACTGAGAGGAGCAGGACAACCACTATTGATGCGTAGTTAGCGTGAGGGAAACCTAGATACGTGAAGAGTTGGATTACGGGCCAGTGAATGATATAGACGGAGTAGGAAAAATCCCCGATCTTACGGTCCCAAACGATATTCTTACTCGCCTCGAACATCGCGGGCAGGAGAGCGATGAAGAAGTAGGGCAGCCAAGTTAAGGCGTGCGGCGCTTTCTGAAGAAGGAGAATGAGAATTGCCAGCAACCATGGGAAGAACGGAGCCATCGACTTGGGCACATATTGCTTCCAACCACGCTGTCTATAAATTCGGTAACCCAACATGCCGGCAAGGAAAGTGCTGATTTCAAAGGGGAAGAATCGGTAGCTCCAAGGGTCGGCTTCAATGGGGATGATCTTTGAGCAGGCCAGCCTTAGGGCCAACGTCGCAAGCATGGCAACAAGCAGTGTGCGAGTCCTTAACCTCACTAGGAACGGGACAAAGCAATAGAACAGCAGCTCAATGGACAGGGACCATGCTGGCGGATCAAGGGTGTGAATATAGGCAGGGTGGGGCTGCGAAGCAAGCGTCGCGCCGTAGGCCAAATAGTTAGGTGTGTATGCAAGCTGTCCATCCTTAATAACGCTAAATAGCAGCGCGTCTTGCCCGAAGATCAGCGCCTGGCAGGAGACGATGGCTGCTTTGGCCATTGAACCCAGTTCCTGAAACCCTTGAAAAAATCCTGAATAGAAGTTATTCGGTGAGGCTCCCACGGTCAGGGCAACTCCAATGCCTATCAAGATGGCAATGTAGTAGGCGGGTAGCAACCTTAGCAATCGGTTTCGATAGAACTTCTTGACGCCATCCTTTGAAGCGGCGTATTTGCCGTCTAGGACCATGGCCATGTAGAAGCCGGAAATCGTGAAGAAGAATTTGACCGCAAGCTCCGCGTTGACCGGATGCTTGATGTCGGCATGGGTGAGGGCGACGGACAAGGCGAAAAGCATCCGCAACAGTCCCATGGGGGTCATGTTAACACAACAGCAGGTTCCTGGTGCTAGGTTAAATGCTAGCTCTTGCCCGGTTTGATGAACTCATCCGCCTTTACTCCGGCATCTGAAGTGCGTACAGGCTTGAAGCCATCCTTTTCTGGTTCGGTGCCTGGGAGGGGCTTAAAGTCACCTCCGGCTTCGTCAACAAAAAGGCCAGAGGCTCCGAAGATGTTATTTGTCCAACCGATCTCATCCTTATTCCTAGATGGTGTCGACGACAGGTGAACGCCATAGAGCGAGCGGACCAGCGACGGCTTTTCTGCCCTCAGCGCCACGTTTGCGGTAATTAGATTTCCCTTGGGCGACAGTGGGTCATCATCGAGGATGTCCACGAGGGTTGGATACTGCCGTGCGTAAGCGCCGTGCTGCCAGTCCACTGCCTTCAACGATGAGACTAGTGAATTCCATTGGCTATGGGATGCTTCGTCTATCTGAAAGGCAGTCTTGCAGTCGACCATCACATTATTCTTAACCAGGTTATCGCGTCCGCCGTTGACGATGAGACCCGTGTTGGAATTCTTGACGATGTTGCCGGTTACGGTCACTCCAGACGCTCTTCCGTCTAGATAGATCCCCCAAATACCGGTGTGGCCAGGAATTCTGGCGTAGGTGTCTTCGACAAAGTTGTTTTTGACGACATTGCCTCGTTGGGAGGCATCGGTTCCGCTTAGGTAAATGGCGCCCGCGTCATCCGTGTCCATGCACGCGTTCCAAATGTGATTACCGTCAGCGATGTTGTTGTTTCCGAAAATCTGGATGCCTATTCCGGGGCAATCGGATATGTCGTTATGAACGGCCCGGTTGCCAACTCCAGACAAATAAATTCCAGGACGAACGCATGGAATATTTACACCGGTTTTAATTATGACGTTGTTCTGCACAATGTTATTTGCAGGTTCAAGGGTTAACCTGTTGCCTGCCGTTATTGCGATGCCTGATTCTCCAAGCTCCTCGAGTTTGTTGGATTGCATCAAGTTGTCGTGAGCCGAACCTGGCGAGCCACCCAATTCCTGAACTACGACTCCGCACCCGCCGCATTGGGTGAAAGAGTTGCCTCTCAACGTCACGGCTGAGGTTCTCTGAAGCATTACCGCATCATTGCGCCCATGTTCGAAGGTGAAGCCCTCGAAAGTCACGTTGCTGACGTCGATTAGTTTTGCAATTGGGCCGAGGTTTGCCGACACGTAACATTCAGCAGAGCTTAGGTCCGAGGCTGGAAAGTAAACCACCTGGCCAGTTGACTTGTCGACGAAATATTGTCCAGGTTGGGTGAGGTCAGATAGCGAATTCTTGAGGTAGAAGCGACCGCCCGCCTTGTTGATGTACGACTGTTCCTTTGGGAAACTGACTTTGCCAGCTTCCCTATCAATCGTCGCTGGCTCTTGAATGTAAGCCCAGTCGAAGCCGCTTGGAAAGCCGCACATCCAAACGTCTGGATCACCCGTTCTAACATTGGAAGAACCGAGGTCTGCGGTGAAGCTCAGCTTGTCGATCCCCATGCCGACGTGGGCATACCCGGTTGCCGGCCACCGGGCCACCGTTTGGCGTGTTCCATTTACGAAGAGCTCTATGGCAGTGGACGGCCGGTTTCCGGACCACGTAGCCATGGGCAGATCGCCAAAGTCCGAGATGCCAAGTGATTTAAGGTCAGCGCATTTGAGGTGGGGCGCGATCGATGGATCGACGCGGCTTGCGACGGAACTGTCAATGTCCCGCCAGTTGCGAACGGAAATCCCGCCTTCGATGATTGCTGCCTTAAGCGTTGCCGAGCGGTAAATGATGGGCTCTTGAGGAGAGCCGCTGTCAACTTTGGTTAGGGTTAGTGTTGTGAGTTGAGGGTAACTCCCTGGGGCGACCTCGACAACGGCGCCGCCCGTTAGGGCGCCATGCGATTTCAGTTTCCTAATTTCGTCCCGTGCGCCAGCTATGGTGGCTTTCGGTCCGTCAGAACCGGTGGCAGTCGAGTTGGCGCCAGACCAAGAGTCGTTGCCTGCCGGTGAGACGTAGATTCTGATCTGACCATGGGCAAACCCAGTTATTAGGAGCGATAGGGCTATTAGAACCTTTCGGTGAATCGTGTTTTTAAATCCCATCCCGTCACACTTCAAGCCAGCCGGGCGCGTCTGGGCCCTATAGTAGGTAGACGCACCCTCCCGGGCGTTGTTTCTCTTACGGAGCCTTGATTTAGCCACGTTAGGCACATTCAAATCATAAAGGGTAAAAGCATTGGAGCGAAACATGCTTCCTTCGATGGCAGAACATCCCGCATGAAGATTCTTGAAGTTATCCGAACTGTTGATCCGAGCTATGGAGGGCCCGTTGAGGTCGTGCGACAGCTTTCGGGCGTTATGCAGGCTGAATTGGCAGCCACCGTGGAAGCGGCGACGTTGGATGACCCTTCGGCAGAATATGTCTCAAGCTTTCCGATCAAGGTCCATGCACTCGGACCGGGCAAAGGCACCTATGGGTTTTCGCCCGACTTCATACCTTGGATGTCCGAACATGCGAAGGAATACGATGCCATCGTTGTGAACGGCATTTGGCAGTATCAATCTTTGGGTACCTACAAGGCGCTGCGAGCATCAAGGAAACCTTATTTTGTTTTCCCTCATGGCATGCTGGACCCTTACTTTAACGAGGCGTATCCGCTCAAGAAACTCAAGAAGGAGATCTACTGGCGGTTCTTTGAGCAGAAGGTTTTGGCTAATGCGACGGCGGTTATGTACACCTGCGAAGAAGAGCGGCTATTGGCCCAGAAGTCCTTTGGCGGATACAAGGCGACCGAGCGCGTCGTCTCGCTGGGGACAGCGGCCCCCGACTTCGATTTAGAAGCCTGCAAGATGGAGTTCCTGGCTGCGTACCCTGAGCTTGATGGCCAGCGGTTTTTCCTTTTCCTGAGCCGAATCGATCCTAAGAAGGGGATTGATCTGTTGATTCAGGCTTTCGCCCGCGTTAAGGATAGTGGCTTAAAGCTGGTGATCGCGGGTCCGGATAAGACCGGCTTGCGCGTGTCTCTTGAAGCGCTTGCCAAAGAGCGTGGCGTTTCGGAGTTGATCACTTGGACGGGCATGATCACTGGATCTCTTAAATGGGGTGCCTATGCGGCTTGCGAGGCTTTTGTTTTGGCGACCCACCAGGAGAATTTCGGGATTGTCCTTGCTGAGGCGATGGCTTGCCATCGTCCGGTGTTGACGACCGATAAGACGAACATTTGGCGTGAGATCAAAGATTCCAATGCGGGGTTGATTTGCACAGACACAGTTGAGTCCGTCGAGGGGATGTTGCGCCAGTGGATCGTGTTTACCGGCGATGAACGGTCTGCATTTGGGGATCGGGCTTATCAGTGTTTTCGGGACAAGTTTGAGGTGGGGCAGAGCGCGCGGCTGATTTACGAGGCGTATAAGTCCGTGCTGGGCTTGTAGGTTAGGGATCGGCAGAATACGAGCATATGTCGCCCCTACAGGGCTTAATCGCCTAGATCCAGCGCACCCAGGGCGTTGCCCTGGGCTGTCATATTTCGGCCCTTCAAGCCATTCGGAAGCTAGCTAACCTTAAAGAGCATGAATGGCCTGAAGCTGCAGAATATCGTAGCCCTGGGAGATGAATTGGCGTCGGTCAGAGCCCTGACAGGGCGAGTATCTTGCAGAAACCGGAACGGCGGCCCGATCGACGGTGTTTCATTGGGTGCTTGGTGGCTAGAAGAAGACGTCATCCCGGGTTGACTCTAGGGACCGTGATCGCGAGCGCGGGATTCTTTCCAGAGCGCGGCGTGACCAAAACCGGTCACTCCGCTTCGCTTTTTATTGCTACGGTCGGGATGACAATCCGAGGACAGGCGGCACTACGAAAGCCTCAACACATCCGTCGCCTACGCGTTTACTCTCGGTGAGGTCGCTGTGACTTCATCACCGACTCGAATTTCTCCATACGTTTCTGGGATGAGGTAGCGGCCAAAGACTACTTTCTGATCGATGGTCCTGAAGGTTGCCAGCGTTCTAAGCGGCTCAGAGCCGGTTTTCTCGCCTGTGGCCTGATCGATTGTCGTGACCAGGCACCGTCCGCAGTCGGCTACCGCGCGAAACCGAACGCCACCTATGACCAGCGATGTCCAGTTGTCCTCGTCCCATGCCTCAAATCCTTTCACGACAATATTGGGGCGGAAGCGATTCATGGGGACTGGGCTTTCGAGCTTGGCGTTGAGGTCGGCCAATGACGCTTCGTTGGCGACCATGACCGGGTAGGTATCAGCGAAGCTGACTTCGTCGCCTGGATTTGATTCCTTATATGCTTGTCGGGAGGCACGCTTATCCATATAGGTCAGGCGAACCTGCTCACCTAGTGCCTGGGAAAGCCATGCCGCAGCTTCATCACCACAATCGACGGCATCCGTCTCGTTGTACCAAACAGACACGATCCTTCTGGGAGCATTTGCGTGTGGAACGTCAATGGCTAGGGATTCCATGCCACCTAAGCCCAAAGTGAGCCCGGCCTGTTTAACTTGCGCTGTCATTGTCGCCAGGATGGAAAGTTGCCTTTGCGTGACGGGAGTATTTTCGGCGTCTACGATTAGGTATCGCCGGTCGTGTTCCAGTCCACGGCTTTGAACTAAGAACGCCTCTTGAGGTACGGCGGAGACGCCTTTAACCGGATAGATGTTGAGATTGGTGACGGATGCCATTGGTCGAGTTATTTTGCACCCTTCGGCTAGTAGCGAGCGAGATACCATAGGTACATGCCTGAGAACTACCCCAGTTCAAGCGAGATCACACGTAATCTGTCGCAGGTTTCGATGGCCTATGAGGTTGTCTTTGAGGATGGGAAGTTTAGGATTGTTCGGTTTGACGCGCCGTTCTGGGGTGGTTACGAGTTTTGGGTTGTCAACGAGAAGGGATTCCTCTGGGAGCCTGCCGTGTCGCAAGATGCAGCTCTGGACTATTTGATGTCGGAGGAGGCCGTTTCGTACAACCGAGGGTAGTTCCGGAGCACGATCGGCCATTTATCGCAGCAGGTCTTTGCCGTTTCCACAAGGATTGGGTTTGCCATATCGAGTTGGGGTGGCCGTGAGTTGAAGCGCAACGCCTTCGCGGTTGCGCGGCGTGCTTTGGTAGTGACCCTTCCATTTTTTGGGCGGATTTTAGGCCAATGGACCCGCTAAACGGTCCCTCCACTTTGCCTTTGCTACGGTCGGGATGAGCGAAATTGGCAAATGTAGGCACCATGAACCTGATTGGCTCAGGTGAAGTCGCAAAGCTACGATCCTTCGCTAGTAGGCGCCTTTGCCTTTGAATACTGCTGACGGCGTTAGCAGCATGATCTTCATATCGACCCAGAAGGTCATCTCTTCGATGTACTTCATGTCGAGATCGATCCACTCTTCGAAGGAGAGGTCACTGCGACCCATGACCTGCCAGTAGCAAGTGATGCCGGGCTTGATCGTCAGTCGCTGCATGGTACGGGCGTCGTAGAGAGCGACTTCGCGCTTGAGCGGCGGGCGGGGGCCGACCATGCTCATGTCGCCTTTAAGCACACTAATAAGTTGAGGGAGTTCGTCCAGGCTGAATTTGCGAAGGATGCGGCCGACCTTGGTCGTGCGCGGGTCGTTCTTGATTTTGAAAATCGGGCCGTCTTTCTCGTTTTGTGCCTTTAGCTCGGCAAGCTTAGCATCGGCGTCCATGCACATCGTTCGGAACTTGACGAAGTCGATGGACTGGCCGCCTAGGCCGACGCGGTCGCTCTTATAGAAAACTGGTCCGCGGCTGGTGAGCTTTACAGCAAGGGCGATGATTAGGAATAGCGGGAAAAGGAGCAGCAGCAGAATCGTGGACGCAACAACGTCCAGGGTACGTTTCCAGATTGCATAGGGGACGGGACGGGGTGTCGCCAGCAATACTTCCGCATCCATCGAAGACCTGTTCAATACGCTGTATTGACTCAATCCAACTTTCTCCTCAATAAGCAAAGGGCCCTCGCCCAATCCAATATCTGTTGAGGCTTGTGAGACCATTACAGATTCAACACTGCAAGGTCCTTGCCAAACCTCACAACGTTGTTAGTTTACGCCCAATTATACTGTTGGAACCAACATCGGTCCCAAACATGAACGTGCAGATTTCCTTGCACGCTAGTTAACGGACGTTGTTTCACCCTCATTTGTTCTATTCCACAGTTACAGACTTTGCTAGGTTTCGTGGCTGGTCTATTTCACAGCCATTCATCTTGGCCACGTGATACGCAATTAACTGCAGCGGAATGACCGAGAGGAGGGAGTTCAGGAACTCGAATTTGGTTCTTGGAATCTCCAAGACGAAGTCGGCCGCCTTCTCGACGTGGGTGTCGCCCTTGGTCGTCACGGCTATCACCGTGCCGCCTCTGGCCTGGACTTCTTTCATGTTGCTGACGACTTTCTCGACAATCCCTGGGTCCGTCGCACCAAAGATCGAAACCACACCTGGCTTGACCAGGGCCAGTGGGCCATGCTTCATTTCGCCTGCCGGCGAGTCCTGGGTCGGGATGTAGGCCAGTTCCTTGAACTTGAGGGCGCCTTCCATGGCCACATAGGCATCGGCGCCGCGGCCTAGGAAGAAGCAGAGCGGCGTGTCTTTTATCTTCTCGCAGAGCTTGATGATCTCCGGCTCTAGCAGAAGGGCTTCCGCGGCCTTTTCGTCAAGGGTCTTCAGCTCTTCAATCCATTCTTGGACCCTGATGCCAGCCGTTTCTTGAACCTGGGCGATGTGTAGGGCGAGCAGGGTTAAGACCATGACCTGGGCAACATAGGCCTTCGTGCTTGCGACCGAAATTTCCGGTCCCGCCTGAGTGAAAATCGTCCGATCGCATTCTCTCGCGATGCTGCTTCCGACCACATTGACAATTCCCAGAGTTCGGATGCGAAGGCTCTTACAGAGTCTGAGGGCCGAAAGCGTGTCAAGGGTTTCGCCTGATTGGCTTACGAAGATGGCTAGGGATCGGGGTGAAAGAACGGGGTCGCCGTAGCGGAATTCGCTGCTGTAATAGACATCGCAGGGGAGTCTCAACAGCTTCTCGACAAGGTGCTTGCCCATGAGGCCGGCGTGGAATGCGGTGCCACAGGCGATGATGTTGACCCGGTCAATATCGGCCCACACATGCTCGGTAAAGACCCTGTCCAGCCTAATTTCACCTTGCTCGCCTATTCGTCCGGCGAGGCTTTGGCGGATGACCTGGGGTTGTTCGTGAAGCTCTTTTCGGTAGAAGTGCTCGTAGCCTCCGCGCTCAGCTGCAGCCACGTCCCAATCGATGTGCTGACTTTTGACAGGCAGGTCCCTACCGTTTTCGTCAATGACCCTGACTGCGTCTTTGGTGAGGATGCAGAGCTGGTGCTCTTCAAGAATGACTACTTCCCTAGTGTAAGGAAGCAGGGCGGGAATGTCGCTTGCCAGAAGGTTTTCGCCTTCGCCGAGGCCAATCACCAGCGGGCTTGAATTGCGAGTCGCGACGATCTTGCCATCCTCGCGCTTGGACATGATGACCATGGCAAACGCGCCGCGAAGCCGCTTGACACCTTTTCGAACGGCGTCTTCGAGGAGAACGCCTTCTGTATATTCTTCGCCGATGACGTGGGCGGCGATTTCGGTGTCAGTTTGCGATTTGAAGACATGGCCTTTGGCGGCCAGTTCGTCCCTCAGTTCCTGAAAGTTCTCGATGATGCCGTTGTGGATGATCGCCACTTGCTCGTAGGCATCGTAGTGGGGGTGGGCATTGATGTCTGTTGGCCCACCGTGAGTCGCCCAGCGAGAATGGGCCATGGCAATGTGGGCGCTGAGTGGTTTGGCGTCGAGGAGTTTGCCTAGCTCGGTGAGCTTGCCAGCGCGCTTGACGATGCTGATTTCGCCGTTGTTGCGGTAAGCGATGCCGGCGCTGTCGTAGCCACGGTATTCAAGTCGTTTCAGTTGATCGAACACCACGTCGACAGCGTTCTTTGGTCCCACGTATCCAGCAATGCCACACATGTTCTAAAGGATGACACTTGGACGGTCGCTTTGCGCTCCATTAGCAATGAGCGGGCGAATTATGAAGTTTATTTGCATACGAAGAAGAGCGAGGGAAAATGAATTTGTTCATGGAGTAAACTATTGGGAAATGATTTCAAGTATGTGGGCGCTAAGTTTCATCAGTGTGATCGGTATGGGAAGGTTCCAATCCCTGTTTTTTGCCCATTTCCGTTGACCACAAACTTCAACCGCTATCCTATAACTCCTCGACCCATAGTCAGGACGCCACTTTCACATTGACCTGCACCTATTCAGCGTCTGGCTTGGTAATTGATGGCTATGTGTGGTCTGGCGGCGGTATCACATTTGATTCGCCAAACAGCAAGACAACCGTTGTCCACGCCAATTCACCAGGGCAATGTTACGCCACAGTAATGGTGGGTTGTCACCCAACCGGGGGCAGTCCGTGGTCGCTTCGTTTTTACGGGACGAACCAAGAATATTTTTCAGCGTACGGCGGACCAATTTCATTCAACATTCTTCCCGGTGACCTTCCTACGTGGTCAAACGATCAAGGAGCAAGAGGTAATCCTTGGTTTGTACAATATTTCTATCCGGTGGACGCTACGCTGGGCCCCTTTGACCAATTTGAGCAAGGCATACAGACTTCGTTAATCGCGGCGCAACCCGGAGCGACAACTGTTACCTGGACTATAGGTACGAACTTGAGCGCAGGTACCGCTGGGCTAGTAAATGTGCAACCGTCATCCTTGAATCTTTTTCCCAAGGGTCCAGGTTTGAACACCGTAAGTTGCCTTTACAATGTTAACTGGGTGGACCATAGTGATCGAGCTTCTGGTCCCCTCAACCAAACAGTAACAGCGTCTGGCGGCGATGATACGACCGTTACAAAAGACCTGTATAATGGAGTCTACTACAGTAGATCAAACCAGATTCACGCGCACAAGCCACAAACCATGCTGTTCGTTCAAAGCGCTTCGTTGCAGTACCCCAACCCATTGCCATTCGGGACAACGAGCTGGGAAACCGACTATCAATTAACGCTCCAAGATCAGGACGGTACGGGTCTTCCCGACGTGTATTTCAATGAATATTTTCCCCTTCCCCAGCCAACGGGAGATATTTCCCCCCCGGCTCCGTACGCAATAAACGATTCTGATCACCCCTGGCTGTCGTTGCAGCCAGATGGAATCGCGGCCATCCCGGATCACATATTGAAAAATTGGGAGGGAGATTCTGCCAATTGGGCACCCTATTCTAGTTACCATGAGTACCGTGCAGCAACTCGAGCAGTGGATGCATCTGCTATTAAGGTTGGAGCTGCAACCATTCACGCATCGCCGGGTTCACCGAACAACTCACCAACGCCTGTCTTCGCCAAATCAAACTGATACACTACCGATTCTTTGCCTGATAACACACGCACAATCAGCACAGTCTAGTCACGCAATTAGCTTGAGGCCGGTGGGAGGAATTGATTTCTTCCAGGAAATTGAT